>JAISQV010000123.1 GCA_031273985.1 Spirochaetaceae bacterium
AACATCCCCGCCGCTTCTGGCGCAGCCCGCCAGGGCCAGGGCCAGCAAAACCGGCGCAACAGCCGCATAACGCTTCATAAACCGCTCCTTCCTCCCGCATATTTCCCGGAACCGCCCCCGCAACGCTTAAGCGCAGGGCCCCCGGATTCGGTCATGGTACCCGAAAAAGCCCCATCCCACAAGGGGAGCCATGCGGAATTTTGGGGGCAAAATTGGTTGAAGCCTTAAGGAAAGAATCAAAAAATCTATTGGCAATGTACCATGTCATTATCTATTTCAATACATTTTGGCCGGAACGGCAGGAGTTAGGAGGGATACGAGAGGAGGGTACGCTAATAGTGCTGCCCGTACCGGATTCCTCAGGCTTTACCCTGTGGGGCCAGCCAGGAGTCGAAAACTATCTGGGACCAGGACTCCAGGGCCTCGTAGTGAGCGGCGATGTAGTCCGCCCTGACCCAGGCGCCCTTCATCTTGTCGGTCTCCATTACCCGGAACAGCGGAGAGCGGCAGCGGAGGGCGTAGACGAAGCCCACATGAACCCGGCCCACGGCGGTGGAGTCGTCGTTGATCACCCCCCGGAATTCCGGTTCCCCGGCGGGCTCCAGCAGAACCTCCTCGGCGAGCTCCCGCCTCAGCCCGGCAAGCACGGGGTTTGGGCCCGCTCCAGCGCCGGCTCCGGCAAGATCGCCGGGGTTGATGTGCCCCCCCAGGCCCAGGGAGAGTTTGCCGTGAAGCCTCGTTTCCGACTGGGCGCTGAGCCGCTCCAGGAGGAGGCAGCGGTCTTCGTAGCAGGCGTAGACGTAGGGGATGATCTGCTTGCAGCTTTCGTCCGTCTCCGCCGCGTCCCGGCGCATGAAGCGGTAACTGCGCAGGGCCGCTTCCACGAGGGCCGCGTCATTGCCCCGGTGGGCAAGGACCAGCGATGAGGGAATTACCAACACTTCTTCCATGAATCAACCCCTTCCCGTGAACCAGTAATTCTTAATTTAGGATAACCACGAAGGGCACTTTTCCGCTATGGATTAAGGAAAAGTAGAGTACACGAAGAAAAAAGATGGAATTCCTTTGTGATCTTCGTGTATCTTCGTGGTTTTCTTCTTCCTCTTTGTCCGTGAGGTCTACTTTCCCTCTACTTTTCCTCAGTCCCATGACGGAAAAGTTCCATAGCGGGAAAGTGGTTAATATTCTCCCCGTACTAGACGGACTCCCGTATGCGCCAGCGCCCGTCGGCTTTTTCGAAGCGGGATGCGGGCAGGCGGAGCTGCCTGCCGTCCTCGCCGAAGAGGCCCACCGTGGCGGTGATGACATTGACGTCCGCCACCTTCCACACCGTCGAATCGTAGCTGATCCGCGCCCCCTCGTTGGGGACAAGTTTCAACTGTTCGCTGTAGAAACTGTGCTCGTAGGCCAGACAGCAGAGGAGCCGTCCGCAGGCCCCGGAGATTTTCATGGAGTTGAGGGAAAGATTTTGATCCTTGGCCATTTTTATGGAAACCGGTTTGAGCTTGTCCGACACGGAATGGCAGCAGAAGGTCCTGCCGCAGGTGCCCACGCCTCCCACCACGCGGGCCTCGTCCCGGACGCCTATCTGCCGGAGTTCTATGCGGGTCTTGAAGATACTCACCAGGTCCCGCACCAGTTCCCGGAAATCGACCCTGTTTTCCGCGGCAAAGAAGAAGATGATTTTCGCTTCTTCCAGAAGGTAGTGCACAGTGATGAGTTTCATGTCGAGTCTGCGGGCGGCTATCTTTTGTTTGCAGATGCCGAAGGCTTCGGCCTCAAGCTCCCGGTTCCGCTCCATGCGCTCAAGGTCCCCGGCGGTGGCCGGGCGGCTGATGCGGGCCGTACCGGGCGCGGCGCCCCGGCTCTGCACGCAGCCTATCACCTGGGCCAGGTCTCTGCCGTGGGGCGTGGTGGTCAGCACCCAGGTCCTGCAGGGCAGGGGCTCGCCGGGCCATGCTGCGGGAAAGGTCTCGTTGGTGTAGGGCAGCCTCAGCCGGTATACGGGGACATCCGGGGGCAGGGGTGGCTCCTCTTCGGGGCCAGGCCCGGAGGCCGCCCCGGCTGCCTCGGAAACTTCGACAAAGTCCTCCCCGCCGCCCTGATCTTCAAGAGCGCTTATATCATCTTCACCGTTCAAGTATTCATCATCTCCGGCCATACAACCTCCAGATAAAAAGGTAACCGCCAGGGGCTCACAAGGGAAACACCGTTTCGCAAAAATAACGAAGAATTTAACCACGAAGGCGAAGAAGGGAGAAAAAAAGAAAGTAAAGAACAAACTCTCCATCTTTCTTTACTTTCCCTCAAGTCCATAGCGGGAAAGTGTTCCTTGGTGTACCCCTTCGTGCGCCTTGGTGCATCCTTCCGCGCCTTCGTGTAAATCTTTCGTATGTGTGTCCTTTAGTGCGCCTCCTGTGGCCTATGTGTTCTCATCCTGCTCTTCCTTCGCGGTTTTCCCCTGTTTGTACCAAACCAGGCTGCTAGCAGCCTGTTGCACTTGTATATTTTTTGCATATTCATGCAAAAAATCTCCGATTTATGGACTGCTTTCGGAGTTTGCAAGGTATAAAAATTCACTTTGTGAATTTTTATACGGTTTTATGCGCGAAGCGCAACAAACTCCTAGCGCAATAAGTTCACCAGGATGCCGTTAATTTCTTCGATGCGGGCCAGAATATCGAGCTGCCCCGACTGCCCGGCCAGGATCGCTGCGGCCAGGCCCTCCAGCTTGCGGTCCGCCACCTGTACCAGGGTGTACTTCTTCCGCTTCAGAAGACCAGCCCGGCTCGACTGTTCCTCCACAGTGTAGCCGTTTTTCACCACATAGTGAAGGAAGCCGCGCACCGCCTGCTTGTAGCGCTTGATGGCGTCGGGAAGGGGCCGGTTCTTGAGATCGTCCCCGGCGCTGTGCACAGCGCTGAGCAGCTCGGCCAGCAGCTCCTCGGAGGGGGGCGCGTCCGCCAGGGCCGCCCCGGCCAGGGCCGCTTCGCCCTCCCGGACTTCGCTGTCTTCGAGGATGCGGGAAAACGAAGCGCCCTCAGCGCCTCGCCCCCGGAGCCGGGCCTTCTTCGCCTCCGGCCTTACGCCCTGGTAGGCCGCGTTAAAAACGCCCTCCGGGGAATCAATCTTTGCCATAAACCCCCTCCCCAACGCCGCCCTTGCCCTATACAAGACGGGAATTATCGGAAAATTTAACCACGAAGAATGAAGAAACCACGAAGGCGCACGAAGGCGAAGAAGGGTCTAATCTCTTCTAACTTATCCCTTCTTCTTCTTTGTTCGTGCGGTTCGTGTCGTTCGTCATAGTTCGTCGTTAATATTCCCTTCCTTCGTGCTCTTCGTGTATCTTCGTGGTTTTTCTTCTTCCTCTTTGTTCGTGCGGTTCGTGCCTTCCGTGGTTAATATTCTCTTGGTTTTCCCTTCGTCTTACTCCCCGGCGGATGCTCCGGCAAAACTCCCCAGGGCGCGCCGCACATCCCGGGCGTCCCGGTACTTCCGCGCCTCCTCCTCCCAGCGTTCCTCCCCGGCGCAGACCAGCACCCGCCCCTGGATCAGGCAGCCCTCATCGGCCTGGATACGCCGGGTGATGATGTCCCCCAGGACTATCCCCGTGGCGAGCACGATCACCCGCTCGCTGGCCAGAATATTACCGTAGACAACCCCGCCCACGGTAACATTGGTTCCCGTGATGGAGCCCCGTATACGGGCCCGCTCCCCGGCTATGACCCGGCCCCGGGCGGAAAGATCCCCCTTGAGGCTGCCGTCCACACGGGTAAAGCCCCCGGCGTCAACATTCCCCGTGATGAGCGAATCCGGGCCTATGATCGTATTGAGCGCTTCCCGTCTGGCCTGGGGCATGGTCCTTTAGCGGCCCGTCCTGACCTGGCCGGTCCTGATGTTGAGGTACTTGGCGGGGTCCACCACATCGGAGCCTATGTGCACCTCGTAGTGCAGGTGGGGGCCCGTGGAGAGCCCCGTATTGCCGATGTGGCCTATAATATCCCCCTGTTGGACCCGCTGGCCCTTGGTAACCCGGAAGGACTGGAGGTGGCCGTAGCGGGTATAGAAACCGTGCTTATGCTTGATAATAATATAATTGCCGAAACCCCCGGCCACATCGTAGTCCACCTGGACCACCTGCCCGTCGGCGGTAGCCACAATAGGATCGCCGGAACGGTACGTGGAGAGGTCTATCCCCTTGTGAATATAACTCAGCCCGCTGAAGGGATTCGGATTCTGCCCGAAGTACATGGACACATGTCCAATGCCGCCCTTGATCGGCCAAATATTGGGAATCTCCGTCAGCAGCGCGCTCTGGGAGGCGAAGCGCGAGCCTATCTCCGCGACAGGCTCCGCCGCGGCGGCAAAATACTCGGTAAGCCCCCGGACACTGTCCACCTCCCGCAGCGCCCCCGCGTCCCCCTGAGTATCCAGAAAGGCCGAAAGGTCCCCGGCATTGGCCAGGTTCGCCTCCCCGCTCCGGGGCATATCGACCCCCAGCGAAGAAAGCGTATCGGACAGGGCCGCCTGAAAGCCCCTCGTCTGCCGGAGCAGCAGCGCAATCTCGTCCCGGAGCTGGTCCAGACTGGCCTGCGTCTCCTTCAAGCGGCTGTCCTTCGCCGTCAGCACGCCCTGCGTCCCCTGGTAGGAGGCCCCGTACCAGATAAAGGCGCCCAGCATCGCCGTCACGACAAGGCAGAAACACAAGAGGGAAAGAAAACTAACATGAAAATTATAAACCTTCTTTTCCGAATGGGGGACCAGAACAATCGTATAGCGCCGGGTCATAAA
>JAISQV010000143.1 GCA_031273985.1 Spirochaetaceae bacterium
GTCCCAAAACTAATTGACTGTGCGCTAAACGCGCACGGTTTTGGGACAGGCTTTTGGAAAAAGCGGCCTAAAGTCCGCTTTTTCCTCATAAATCTAAGGCAGCTTTCCCAAAACTGAAGTTTTGGGAAAGCCTCAAGATAAAGATTGCTAACAAGATTTTCGTGGTTATAAAAATCCTGAGTGCGCGTATAGGGGAGGGGGGGCGTTGCGGGGGGGCGGCGCTCTCCTCCGCCTAAAGGCGGAGGGTTCTTATAGTAAAGGGGAATTTTCTTGCGCCGGAGCAGGCCAAATTTCTCCGGGGACAGCCTGCGGCTGCCCTTCGTGCTCCCCCCCGCACGGGGGTAGCGCAAAAGCGTTTTGGCGCAGCCAAAACCTTTGGAGCGTAGGGGGCTCGGCCCCCTCCTGAATTCTTCCTCTGTTCACTTCTCCCTTATCACTTCCCCGCCGGATTGACACTGGCCCCGGTTTTTGAGGATCATTGCGGCATGAACGATCTTGCAAAGGAACTCAATTCGGTTTTGGACCAAACCGTGGCGGGGCGGCTTATGTCGGAGTTAGGCCGCCGTATGTATTTTCCCAGGGGCATCATTGCCCAGTCCGCGGAGGCCAAACAGCAGGCCGGGACCGCCAACGCGACCATAGGCATGGCCTACAGCAAGGGTAAACCCCTCCTCATGTCGGCCATTTCCAGCAACCTCCCCCAGTTGCTGCCGGAGGAAACCGTGGCCTACGCGCCCACGGCGGGCGTGGAGAAGGTGCGCCAGGCGTGGAAAGAATTGATCCTGCAAAAAAATACCTCGATAAACGCGGAGCACCTTTCCCTGCCGGTGGTGGTTCCGGGAATAACCGCGGGAATTTCCTATACGGCGGAACTCTTTCTTGATGAGGGCGGGACCATCGTGGCAAGCTCCCCCTGCTGGGACAACTACGGCCTGATCTTCCGGGAGCGCCGGGGGGCGAAGCTGCTGGAACTGCCGCTGTTTAACGGGGGGAAGGGCCTCGACCTTGACGCCATCGGGGCGGGGCTGCGGGAAGCGGCGAAGGGCGGCAGCCTGCGGGTGATTCTCAACTTTCCCAACAACCCCTCGGGCTACTCCCCCAGCAAGGCCGAGGAGGACGCCCTGGTGGAGCTGCTGCGGGACATAGCCGAGGCCGGGACGGACGTGCTGGTCCTCTGCGACGACGCGTACTTCGGCCTCTTCTACGAGGACGGCATCATCCAGGAATCGATCTTCGGGCGGCTGGTGAACCTCCACGAGCGTATCCTGGCGATCAAAATCGACGGGCCCACCAAAGAAGACTATGCGTGGGGCTTCAGGATGGCCTTCGTTACGCTGGGCTCCAGGGGGCTCGGCGCGAGTCACTGGGACGCGGTGATCAAGAAGTATATGGGCTTCATCCGCTCCTCCGTGTCCTGCGCCAACACCCCCGCCCAGTACCTCATGCTCAAAACAATGGAGGACCCCCGGACCGCCGCGGAAAAGGAACGCTTCTTCGCGCTCCTCAAGGGCCGCTACCGGGCGGTGAAGCGTTTTATCGAGTCCCGCCCCCCGCATCCCGCGCTGGCGCCGCTGCCCTTCAACTCCGGCTACTTCATGAGCTTCCGCTGCGAGGGCATAGACGCGGAGGCCCTGCGCCGGGAACTCCTGACCCGGGGCATAGGCGTCATCGCCCTGGAAGGCCGCTATCTCCGCATCACCTTCGCCGCCATCGAGGAGGAAGACATGGAGAAGGTTTACGGGGAGATCTACGAGGCCGCCGGCGCCCTGGCCGGAAAGAGCGCGTAGCCCCGAATATTGGGCTTCCCCATGCGGGCGCATCCCCAGCGGTAAACCGCCGGGGACCGGGCTATCCGGGGAAGAGCCCGCTCACGCGGGGGAGGCTATCGCTCCGGCCCCGGTGTTTCACACCGGGTCTGCCCTTCGGGCACCCCTCCTATCCCTTGCGCGAAGAGCCCGTGCGCGGAGGTTTCGCGCCGCGCAAGCGCGAAAGAAAAATAACCACGAAGGGCACTTTTCCGCTATGGAACTTTTCCGCTATGGAACTGAGGAAAAGTAGAGGAATTTAACCACTAAGGGCACGAAGAGCACTTTTCCGCTATGGAACCGAGGAAAAGTAGAGGAAGAGGAACCACGGAAGGCACTCCGGGTCCACCCCGATTCCAAAATTCTTCGTTATCTTTTTCGTGTCCTTCGTGGTTAATTAAACAATATCAACAAGTTAAGAAATTTTGTCCGCGGATTTTCACTGACAAGGTTTTGGAACGAAAAATCCGTATAGTCCGTGCGCGGAGGTTTCGTGTTGCGCAAACGCGAAAGAAAAACAACCACTAAGGGCACGAAGAGCACTTTTCCGCTATGGAACTTTTCCGCTATGGAACTGAGGAAAAGTAGAGGAAAAGTAGAGGAAGAAGATAGAGAACCACACCCCGTCTTTCAGCGGTTTTTTCTGTCATAATCATTTTTCTTCGTGTCCTTTGTGCCCCCCTTTGTGGTTAAATTCTTCCTAAATATGTAACCAGGATTTGATTTATGAGTCAAGTTTAGCCAGCTTAGGGGGCTTGGGGGTTTGCGCTTCGCGCAAACCCCGGGAGAAGGCCGGGAGGCGTTGCGGGGGGCAGAAGAACCCGCTAAGAACTCGCTTGCGCGAGGGAGGGTTCGCGGGGTGTCCCCGCTGTGGGGGTAGCGGAAGACCCCGGACCCGCGAAGCGGGGAGGAGGCTGGAGCGTAGGGGGCTCGGCTCCCTCTTTGTAATACTGTTGACTGCGTATCAGGAGCGGAAGCCCAGGTTGCGCTTCACATCGACAAGTTCCAGCATCTGCGGGTGGAGGGGCTGCCGTCCGTCTTTTGTGTCGGCTTCGTCGATCTTTACCAGGGTGTCGAATAAAGTGTTCACATAATCCGCCAGTACATTGATGTTGGTGGGGAAGGCCGCCGCCGCCATGTCCCGGAGCGTTTTTTCCTGGCCCACCGCCCCCGCCGCGCCGATCCGGTTCCTGAGGGTGGGCGACAGGTCCCGGCGTGCTCCGGCGACAAGTTTGGCCATGGCGCCGATTTGCCGGTACAGATCGTCCAGCCAATAGGTCCGGTAGCGGTCCGGTCTTGTGGTCATGGCGTCGATGAGGTCCCACACAGGTTTTTCCAGGTTGAGCTGAAGCAGCATGGGGCGGATAAACTGGGTTGCAATGTTGTTTTCGTAGTGCTGCGCAATGTGCCCGATGAGGCTGATTACCGCAGAATCGTTGACGGGCTTTGTTTCCATTACTCCAATACTAATGGAAGCCCCTCCTCCGGGCAAGGGCGGAGGAAGCGAAACCGGGGCTGCGGCCCTCCAACAAGGCAGCGCTGCAGGGCCAGCGCATATAAACCAAGCGGCTCCTGGCGATACCCCAAAGGCGCAGAAGGAAGAGAAGGTCCGCTGGTCCTGCAGGCCGGGCGAGAGGTTCTGTTGACAGTATCACTGTGCTGTCATGGCGCCCGGCAAAGGGCCGGTGGATGTAAGCGGCGCGGCGGTTATCCGGGGGAGCCCGCCGCGTGAACGAGGTGCCTGAGCAGCAGGGCCGTGGTTACCGCCCCCGCTCCGCCGGGTACCGGGCTCAGGGCTTCAACCAGCGCCTCGGCTTCGGCAAAACGCACATCGCCGCAGAGGGTCCCGTCTTCCCTGGAGTGAATCCCCACATCGATCACCGTCTGGCCGGGGCGGAAGTAAGGGGCCCCCAGGAATTCGGGCCTGCCCAGGGCCGCCACAACAATGTCCGCCTCCCGGCTTATCTTGTCCAGGGCCGCTGTTTTACTGTGGCAGATCGTAACCGTGGCGTCCCGGTGCAGGAAGAGCATGGCCGCCGGGCGGCCCGCCACGAGGCTGCGGCCTATCACCGCAACCCGC
Source organism: Spirochaetaceae bacterium (assembly GCA_031273985.1). Classification (GTDB taxonomy): domain Bacteria; phylum Spirochaetota; class Spirochaetia; order Treponematales; family Breznakiellaceae; genus JAISQV01. The sequence goes on from JAISQV010000143.1 coordinate 3,886, forward strand.
TTTCCGGCCACCCCTATCCCGTAGTGGTCCAGAATGGCGAGGCAGGCTTCGGCGGTGCAGGGGGCAAAACCCCGGAGTCCCGCGCCGCCCCCATAGACCGCCGCCAGCGAGCCGGGGCTGATGCCGTCCATATCCTTGGCCGGGTCCAGGGCGGCGGCAATGGCGCTGCCGTCAATGCGGGCGGGGAGGGGGCGGAAAATGAGGGCCCCGTGAACGGCGGTATCGGCGTTGATCCCGCGCACCAGGGCGGCAAGTTCCCCCTGGCCCGCATCGAGGGGAAGTATGTGCCGATTCACCGCTATGCCGGCGGCCCCGGCCTGCCGCAGGATTCCCCGCTCGTAGGAAACATCATCCGCCCGGCTGCCGAGACGGACCAGGGCCAGGGCGGGGGCTATGCCGCGGGCCCTGAGCGCTTCCGCCTCCCGCCGCAGCCCCTCCAGAATGGCCCCGGCAACGGGAGCCCCCGTCAGTAGGCGGGCCATCAGGGGGCGGGGTTTGCGGGGGCGAAGGCCCCGGAGGGAGCCTGCCCCAAGGCGGCCCGCACGGAGCGGATCAGCTCATCCGCCGCAGGCTCCCAGCGGGCAAGGAGGTCCCCGGCCCGGCGGTCAAACTCCGCCGCCCGTTCCCGGTCCGCCATGACCCTGGTATTGGCATAGACATTGAGGCTTGCCGCAACAAGGGCCGCCCGGCAGAGACAGGCCCCCGCGCCGGCATCGCTCAGAGCGGAGGAATTTCCCTTTTCGGCAAAACCTTCCAGCAGGCGCAGCGCCCCGGCGCAGCGTTCCATGATCTCCAGGGGGGCTTCGCAGGCGCCCTCCAGGGCCGCTTCCAGAACCCGCGCCCGCTCCAGGCGCTCGGCGGCGCTGCCCGAGGGCAGCCTGTAGGCCCGCATCACCGGCTCAAAGGCCCCGGCGTCCGCTTCGACCAGGGCAAGGAGGCTTTCCCTCAAGCGCTCCGCCTCCTCCAAAAG
>JAISQV010000324.1 GCA_031273985.1 Spirochaetaceae bacterium
CATCCTGCAACGCGTCCCACTGATCCATAGTTCCTCCCTTGGCTGGCGGGGTCCTGCCCCGTTCATACTGATAATAATAAGGATGTTTCACCCCAAGGGCAAGGCGGAAGGATATTAAGGGAGGAGTTAAGAGGGCGCATCCCCAGCGCTCCGAAGAACCCGCCTGTCGGCGGGGGAGGGGGACCGGGCTATCCGGGGCTCCGGCTTACGCCTCCGGCCCCGGTGTTTCACACCGGGTCTGCCCTTCGGGCACCCCTCCTATCCCTTGCGCGGCTGAAAACCGTAAAACGGTTTTCAGCTTGGGGGGCGTTGCGGGGGGGCGGCGCACTCCTCCGCCTAAAGGCGGAGGGTACTTTATGGTACAGGGGGACTTTACGTGCGCCGGAGCAGGCCAAATTTCTCCAGGGACAGCCTGCGGCTGCCCTTCGTGCTCCCCCCCGCATTGGGGGTAGCGCAAAAGCGTTTTGGCGCAGCCAAAACCTTTGGAGCGCAGGGGGCTCGGCCCCCCTCTTAAATTCCCTGCTCCCTACTCCCTCCTCCCTGCTGCGCTTCGCACAGCCCGTATACAGGAGGGGGGATTTCACTTAAAATTAGTTTGGGAAGGGCTCATGGTCTGTTTTGGTAACTTGGCGGCGGGGGGGTAATTATGCAGCGCAAAACAGCGGTTCTGTTTCTGGCCGGAATACTTCTTGCGGGCGCGGCGGGCTGCGCCGGAGGGGGCGGCGCCGGCGGGGACGATTATGCTGTGTATACTTCTTACCGCGATATACCGGGGGTGAGCGAGGCTGAGGCCGCGGCGATTGAGGCGCTGAAGGCCCGGCGGGGCGCTTTTACCTACGGCATGAATCTGACCGCCGAAACTTTTTATGATGAGGACGGTGAAATAGCGGGCTTTTCCGCCCGGTTCTGCCGCTGGCTTACGGACTTGTTCGGCATAGCCTTCGAACCGGCCGTCTACGACTGGGACGCGCTGATAGCCGGCCTGGATTCGGGGGAGATCGATTTTTCCGGGGAGCTGACCGCCACGGAGGAGCGCCGGAGCGTCTACTATATGACCGATCCCATCGCCGAGCGGATGGTTAAGGCCATGCGTATCTCCGGCAGTCAGGGCTTGCAGGAAATAGCCCGGTCCCGGCTTCTGCGCTACGCTTTTTTTGAGGGGACCACGACTTTCGCCCAGGTTACCGCCTTTGAAGCGAATCCCTTTGATATCTTTTTTGTCGGCGATTATGAAAGCGCCTACCGTATGCTCAAGAGCGGCGAGATAGACGCTTTTTTTGACGAGGGCATTGCCGAGGCCGCCTTTGACAGCTACGGCGACGTGACGGCGGAGGATTTTTTCCCGCTCCTCTACAGCCCCGTTTCCCTGGCGGCCAGGAATCCGGAGCTTGAGCCTGTCATAGCGGTGGTTCAGAAGGCTTTGAGGAGCGGCGCTTCCCGGCACCTGAACAGGATGTATATTCAGGGGCAGTGGGATTATCAGCGCCACAAGCTCTTCGCCAGCCTTACCGGGGAGGAGCAGCAGTTTATCCGAGAGCGCATGGAGGCGGAGCGCCCCATTCCGGTAGCCGCCGAATATGATAATTATCCGGTGAGTTTTTACAATAGCCGGGAGCAGGCCTGGCAGGGCGTCGCCCTGGATGTGCTTGCGGAGATTGGGGCCTTTACGGGGCTCACTTTTACCCCGGCGAATGAAGGGCCCGTTGAGTGGCCGGAATTGATGACCATGCTCGAATCGGGGGAAGCTTCCGTTATTTCGGAGTTGATCCATTCGGCGGAGCGGGAAGGCCGTTTTCTCTGGCCCGACACCGCGTATCAGACCGATTACTACGCGCTGTTGTCCCGCTCGGAGTACAGGAACATTACGATAAACGAGGTGCTTTATTCCCGGGTGGGGCTTATGCGGGACACCGCCTTTACCGAGCTTTTCCACACCTGGTTTCCCAACCACCCCGATACGAGGGAGTACGGCAACACCAATGACGCCTTTGACGCCCTGGAACGGGGGGATGTGGACCTGGTGATGGCCACCCGGAATCTGCTTCTGAGTTTAACCAATTTTCAGGAGCAGCCGGGATTCAAGGTGAATCTTATTTTTAAGCATCCCTATGAATCCGCCTTTGGTTTCAATATCCGGGAATCTGTTTTGTGTTCCATTGTGTCCAAGGCCCTGCGCCTGATCGACACGGAGCTTATTTCCGACCGCTGGACCCGGCGGGTCTTTGATTACCGGGGGAAGATGGCCCAGGCCCAGATTCCCTGGCTTGCCGGCGCTTCGGGCCTGTTCCTGTGCCTCATCGCCCTGCTGCTGGTGATGTTTCTGCGTCGACGGCAGGAGGGGAAGAAGCTTGAACTGACCGTACGGGAGCGTACCGAAGATCTTGTCCGGCAGAGCCGCTTTCTGCATACCGTAAACGAAGCGGCGTCCCTCCTGCTGGCGTCAAACCCGGATGAGTTCGAGGATGCCCTGCGGCAGGGCATGGAGATGATGGCCCGGAACGTGAAGGTAGACCATATCTATATCTGGAAAAACCGCGTACAGAAGGGGGTGCTCCACTACACGAAGGTTTTTGGCTGGGTCGATGAGGCGGACCCGCTGCAGGGCGCTGCGCGGGAACTTGCGGGCCGCCTCCAGGAATTTTCCTACCTGGACAGTATTCCCGAATGGGTGCAGAAGTTCCAGGAAAGGGGGTATGTAAACGGCCCGCTGTCTTCCCTTTCGCCGCTTGAGCGGGAGCGCCTGGCCCCCTACGGCATCAGGTCTATTCTGGTGATTCCCGTGTTTTTGCAGGATGCGCTCTGGGGCTTTGTCAGTTTTGACGACTGCCGGCAGGAGCGTTACTTTTCAGCCGAGGAGGAGGGTATTCTCCGCTCCGGGAGCCTGCTTCTGGTCAACGCCATGATGCGCAACGAAACAACCCTGACGCTGCGGGAAGAGCTGGCCCGGCAGGAGCTTCTTGCCTCGGTTACGTTGAACATGACCAACCCGGAGAGTTTTGACGCCAATGTCAATTATGCGCTGAAGTCCGTGGGGGAATTTATGCATTTGGACACCCTCTGCTTCTTCAGGGATCATTCGGATGAACAGGCCCTTGAGTGTATCTTTGAGTGGGTGAGGAGCGATGCTTTTCAGCGCTCCTTACACACCCGCACCAGTTATATCGATGAGGACGGCGCCGTCAAGCCGGGCTACCGCATGATTCTGGAGAATCCCTTTGCCGCGGTGGATAATGTGGCTGAAGCGGAGGGGGCCGCCTTTACCAGCGCCCGCGCGATGGGGATTCGGAGTCTCTTCAATCTGCCTGTCTATGTGGAAGGGAAATTCTGGGGCTTTATCGCTCTTAACAGCATGACGGCCCTCCACGAATGGAGCGAAGGGGAGATTAATTTCCTGAAAACCCTGGGCGCCATTCTTGGCCGGTTCATTGAAAATGATGTGATACGCCAAAATTTATCCCGCTCGATTGTCGAAGCCCAGGCGGCCAGCCGCGCCAAGAGCGATTTTCTGGCAAATATGTCCCACGAGATACGGACGCCGATGAATGCGATCATCGGGATGACTTCCATAGCAAAAACTTCCTCCGAGCTTGAACGCAAGGATTACTGTCTGGACAAAATAGAGGACGCCTCGGTGCACCTGCTGGGCGTTATCAATGACATTCTGGATATGTCGAAGATTGAGGCCAACAAATTCGATCTTTCCTTTGAGGAATTTGATTTTGAAAAGATGCTCCGCAATGTGGTCAATATTGTAAACTTCCGGGTGGATGAAAAGAAGCAGCACTTCACCGTCCACATTGACGGGAATATTCCCCGTTATGTGGTGGGCGATGATCAGAGGCTGGCCCAGGTGATCACCAACCTGGTGGGCAACGCGGTGAAGTTTACGCCGGAGCAGGGTTCCATAGTCTTAAACGCGGCCCTGGCAGGGGAGGAAGACGGCGTCTGTACCATACAGGTTGAAGTAACCGATGCGGGAATCGGCATTTCGCCGGAACAGCAGGCCCGGCTTTTTACCTCCTTTGAGCAGGCCGAAAGCAGTACCTCCCGCAAGTTTGGCGGCACCGGGCTGGGGCTTGCCATATCCAAACGCATTGTGGAGCTCATGGGCGGTACCATATGGGTGGAATCCGAGCTGGGCAAGGGCTCCACCTTCGCCTTTACCATTCAGGCAAAACGCGGGCGGGGAGCGCGGCAGGGCCGGCGCAGTCTTTTGGGCCCCGGCGTGGACTGGAAAAACATACGGGTTCTTGCGGTGGATGACGATCCGGATATACAGCTCTACTTTAAGGAAATTACCCGGGGCTTCGAGATACACTGCGATATTGCCGGCGGCGGCGAAGAGGCCGTGGAGCTTATAAACCGGAACGGCTCCTATGATGTCTGCTTTGTCGACTGGAAGATGCCCGGCATGAACGGGATAGAGCTTGCCCGCAGGATAAAGGCGGACAGCGCGGACAGGTCCGTGGTGATCATGATTTCAGCCACCGAATGGACGGTAATAGAAGATGAGGCGAAGGAAGCCGGGGTGGACAGATTCCTGCCCAAGCCCCTGTTCCCCTCCGCCATCGCCGATTGCATTAACGAATGCCTGGGGGTGGGTACCGCTTCCCCGGCGGAAAAAGAGCGGAACGGCGCCGGGGATTCTTTTGAGGGGCGCAGGATACTTCTGGCGGAAGATGTGGAAATAAACCAGGAGATTCTGCTGGCCCTTTTGGAGCCAACCCGGCTGGCCATTGACTGCGCGGCAAACGGGGCGGAGGCCCTCAAAATGTTCAGCGAGGCGCCGGAGTCCTACGACATGATCTTTATGGACATACAGATGCCGGAGATGGACGGCTACGAAGCGGCGCGGCGTATCCGCGCTCTGGGGACGGCCAGGGCGGAGCGTATCCCCATTGTCGCCATGACGGCCAATGTGTTCCGTGAGGACATTGAAAAGTGCCTTGCGGCGGGCATGAACGATCATGTGGGCAAGCCCCTGGACCTTGAAGAGGTGCTGGAGAA
>JAISQV010000163.1 GCA_031273985.1 Spirochaetaceae bacterium
ACGCGGATATACTGGTTATACCGCTCCAGCGTTGCCGTGTAGCCCGCCGCCTGAACCTGGACCAGGGCCCGGTCCGCCCCCGCCTGGTTGAGGAAGGAGCCCGCCTGAAGGCGGTAGCGGCCCTGGCTGCCCGCCGCGGGGATGCCGGGAATAACCGAGGCCGGTCCCAGGGCGGCCCGCCGGGCGGCTTGTATGAGCGGGGCGGGGTTGGGCGGAAACGCTGACGCCGGGGAGGAATCCGCCGGGGCGGGGCGGGCCGCTGTAGCGCCGGAATGCGGGGCTTCGCCGGAACCTATGGAAACTTCCCAATCCCCCCGGTCCAGCTTGTTTATCCTTATCACCACCTGGTCTGCGGAGCCCGGCAGGATACGTCGCACTTCCCCGGCAGGGCTCTCCGGCGGCGCACGGGGCCCTGCCGGGGCAAGGGTAATGACCGGCTGCGGCCCGGCGGACTCATCCGGGGCGGGCGCTTCCGGGGCAAAACCCTCCGGGGCATCCCCGGAATCTATCAGGTCCACCCGCACCCAGGCGCTCCCCTCCATGCCCAGAGAATCCGCCGCCTCCGGGGAAAGGGCTATGAGGCGGTTGGCCGTCTCGTCCAGCAGGGATTCCACCGTTACCACCACGGAGCGGTCATTCTCCGTATTAAGAACCCGGACCCTGGCCCCCAGCGGAAGAAGCGCGTGGGCCGCGCTCATCCCCGCTCCCGCCTCCTCACGAAGGGCAATGCCCTCCTCACGCTCCGGCCAGGGCCCCCCGGTCTGCGCGAAGGCGGAGATTCCCGCGCAGAAGATCAATACGGCGGAAAGCGGGCATTTCTTCATCGCATCATCCTTTCATGAGGCCCCATGCCGGACCGGTCCCTTCCCCGGCCCAAGCCCGGCACTACAGGGTTATGGCGCGTTTCGCCGCCGTTGGAAGCACCCCAAAAAGCCGGTCCAGCGAGGCGGGGTCCGCAGCCGCCTCCGAAGCGGTACGGTTGTATACCTCCGCCACGAGGCGCAGCTCCCCGGCATCCTTCGAGTACAGCGCCGAAGAGTAGGCGGCCCGGAAAAGCCCCCGCTCCGCCAGCTCCTGAGTGGAAAGCCGGCCGTAACGCTTCAGGGCCTGCCCGTCCACCACCGCCAGAGGGCCGTCGTAACCAATGGTAAAAACAAATTCTTCCCGTGAAAGCATCACATCCTCAGGCGGGGGAGAAACTATCTTTGCCTACCCCGCAGGTGGGGCAGACCCAGTCATCGGGAATGTCCTCAAAGGGAGTGCCGGGGGCAATTCCGCCGTCAGGATCGCCCACGGCAGGATCGTACTCGTAGCCGCAGATGTTACAAACATATTTTTGCATGGTCATCCTCCATCCCCTAATGATAGCCGCCCCGGAGGGCTTTTACAAGAAGAGTCAGGAGGGGGCCGAGCCCCCTACGCCGGAGCCAAGGTCTCCGGCTACCCCCAATGCGGGGACACCCCGCAACGCCCCGTACTCTCTTCCAGGAGTTTTGCGCAGCAAAACTCCCAAGCTGAAGCCGCTCTGCGGCTTCAGCAGCAACGCCCCCGGCCCCTTCCCTGAGTTTTTGGGCGCTCATCATTGGAACACATTTCCCTCTCTTGCCTCGCAATCTAGGAGCCCTTTTCCAAAATTCCCGGTTTTTCGCCCTTAGGTAACTGCAAAACAGGCAAAAATCACCGTTTACGTTCCTAATTTTGCACCCCTTGCGCAAAACCCCGTGCCGGGCTAGGATGCCTGGGCCGGAGGGAAGATTCCGGCGGGGGGTATCATGGCGAAACAGGCGGGGCGGGCGCAGCGCCCGGAACGGCAGGCGAAGCTGGTCCTGGAAGACGGCTCCGAGTATGCGGGCTGGTCCTTCGGCAGGGCCCGCTCCCAGGCGGGGGAGGTGGTCTTTACCACGGGCATGGCGGGTTACCCCCAGTCCCTCACGGATCCGAGCTTCCGGGGGCAGATCCTGGTGTCCACCTACCCGCTGGTGGGAAACTACGGGGTGCCCGCCGCGCCCGGTACCGGGGAGATAGCGCTGGACGGGCAGGGCATACCCCTTCACTTCGAGTCGGGCCGGGTGCAGGTTTCCGGCTTTGTAACGGCGGAAGTCTGCTTTGAGCCGAGCCACTACACATCTACGCTGACCCTCCCGGCCTGGCTGGAGCGGAGCAATGTGCCGGGCCTCTACGGCATAGACACCCGCGCCCTCACCGAGCGCCTCCGGGAGCGGGGCGTTATGATGGGCAAGATCCTCGTGGAGGGGACCAGGGACGTAACCCTCGATTCGGGGCTCCTCCCCCAGCCGGTGGCCGATGTGTCCCCCGCGGAGCCAAGCCTGCTCCGTCCGCCGGAAACCGGCGGTGAGCGGCTCCCGCGCATAGTCCTCGTGGATTGCGGGGCCAAGGCAAACATCTTCCGCTGCCTCCTGGCCCGGCGGGTAGAAATACTGCGCGTCCCCTGGAACCACGACCTCCACGGCATAGACTACGACGGCCTCTTCCTCTCCAACGGCCCCGGAGACCCCAAGGACTGCGGCAGAACGATAGCGATGCTGCGCCGGGCCTTTGAGCGGGAAAAGCCGATCTTCGGCATCTGCCTGGGAAACCAGATCATGGCCCTGGCCGCCGGGGGCGACACCTACAAACTCCCCTACGGCCACCGGGGGCAGAACCAGCCCTGCGTGGAGGCGGGCACGAAACGCTGCTACATCACCAGCCAGAACCACGGCTACGCGGTGCGGGGCGACAGCCTCCCCTCCGGCTGGGAGCCCTGGTT
>JAISQV010000051.1 GCA_031273985.1 Spirochaetaceae bacterium
TCCGGGTCGTCATCCGCCATGAGTATCTTGAGGCCCCCCGGATCAACCCCCTCCCGGAGGGGCAGGGCGTGTATTTCGGAGCCCCGCTCCGCCTTGATCGTAAAGATAAAACTGGAACCCTGCTCCGGCGCCGACTCAACCCAGATGCCGCCGCCCATCATTTCCACGATGCGCTTGCTGATGGCCAGCCCCAGGCCGGTGCCGCCGAATTTCCGCGAAATGCTTCCGTCGGCCTGCTCAAAGGAGGTAAAGAGGCGGCTCTTCTGCTCTTCCGTAATGCCTATCCCCGTGTCGCTGACGGATATTCTGATCGTATAAACCGGGCCCCGCCGCTCCGTCTGTCCGGCGTCCCCGGCTTCCGCTTCGGGGGAATCGTCCATGCCTTCCAGCAGCGTCTCCAGCTTGATCGTCCCGCCTTCCGGGGTAAACTTCACCGCATTGGAGAGCAGGTTGGTAATGACCTGGGCAAGGCGCTGATCGTCGCCTATGAGGGTGGAGGGTATTTTGGGGTCCAGGTGGACGGCAAATTTCTGGCGCTTTTCTTCTATGCGGAAGTTAACGACATTGGTTACCCGCATGATCATCTTTTCAAAATTAAACTCCGCATAGGACAACTCGAATTTGTTCGCCTCGATCTTGGACATATCCAGAATGTCGTTAATGACGCCCAGCAGGTGATTCGAAGCCTCATCGATCTTGTCGAGACAGTAATCCTTCCGCTCCGGGTCCGGCGAAGCGCGGGCAATATGGGTCATGCCTATGATCGCGTTCATGGGAGTCCGCATTTCGTGGCTCATCCGGGAAAGGAAATCGCTCTTGGCCCGGCTTGCCTGCTCCGCTCCTATCCGCGCCTGGGTGAGCTGGGTTACGTTGCTCAGGATGAGCATGACGCAGACCGGGTCGCGGTTTCCGCCGCTCTGGTTTTCGGCAAAGGAAAAGGGAACCCCCATCAATGCCGCCAGTTGATCCGCCAGGAGGCTGGAACTGGAGGTCCCCGGCCTGGAATCATCCCCCTCTATGGCGCTTCCCGTGCGCCGCAGGGCCAGCACATAGTTCGCTTCCCCGCCCACATCCTCTTCCAGGGCAATGTCCCCGGTGTAGGCGCTGGAAGACCGCTCCTCCGGGGGGGCGAAGATCGCCGCCACATCCTCCGGCAGCTCCCGGCTTTCTCCTGAAGTGGTTATGTAGGCAAGGATACTGTCGTCGTCGGTATCCAGGCAGTTGCGTTCGAGAAAATCCTTCATGGCCCGGTTGCAGTAGCGGAAATGCCGGTTTTCTCCCAGCAGGGCCAGGGCTTCGGGGAGGGAATCGAGCTGGGCGCAGATTATGTCGAGGGTAGTGTTGACCCCGGAAATGATGCGGTAGTAATCCCCCTGGTGGTAGGAAAGGGGGGAGCGCTGCCCCAGGTTACCCGTCCGGGCGGCCCAGGTAATGTGATCAATATCGACAATGACATCCTTGATGGAATCCACCATGGTCGTGTACGCGTCTCCCAGGAGGCCAATTTCATCACTCCGGCCTGTCAGCGCCGGGGGGAGCTTTTGGGAGAACTGCCCCAGGGCCAGATGATGGGCGCTTACGGTAAGAGCCCGCAGGGGTTCGGTAAGCACCTTCTGTATAAAAAGACTGAAGCCCACCGTTACGATCAGCAACAGTACCGCTGTTACCAGCACACTGATTATAGCGGCCTGCCGGGCGGCGCCCATAAAGTCGTTTCTGGGCGCTTCTATCACCAGGGACCAGCGGGTGCTCCGAATGGGGGCGAAACTGAAAAGGCGGGCGCTCCGGGAGAAAAACGGAACGGCCCCATGCCTGGTGAGCACGGAGCCAACGCCGCCCTGGACAATGAGGTTGAGGAGGTTTTCCTCCACCGGGGAATAGCCGTATTCATCGTAGAGGGTTCCCCAGTTTTTCACGAGCGCCGCATTTTTGTGGGCCTGCATCTGCCCCTGGTTGTTGATGACAAAGGCTGCGCTGGATGCGCTGATGTTGATGTTACCCAGCACATCGCTCAATATATCGTAATCGTAACCCCCCGCCAGAATGTAGCGTATATCCCCCTGGGGGGTTTTCATGGGGGCGCCCATGACAATTTCCAGGCTGTGCCCGTCAAAGGTGTCCCCAATGACAAGGCTGCCGGTAAGCCGTATCAGGGTAAACATCCGCCGGCTGTCTATGCCCTGCGGCGCTGCGCCGCTGCCCGCAATGAGCCGCCCGGAATCGGGGGAATAGAGCCCCGCCCAGCGGAGTTCCGCCGTCTCAAGAACATCCTCCGGAAATTCCTGTCTTCGCCATTCGTCGGCGCTGGAGAACAGGGGGTTATCGCGGAGGGACAGGAGCCGGTCCGCCAGCATATGCAGGTGACCCTCTATGGTCTGGGCGGCGGCCCGCGCTATGGCGGGCATGGTCTTCAGCAGGATGGAATCCGTCAGGGAGCCCATGAAGAAGATCATCAGAAGCACCATGACGAGGGAGAGCAGTATCACCGACAGCGTGGTGGTTATCTGTATGGTCTGACGGAGGCCGCGCTTACTCACCGGCCCGCTCCTCTTCTGCCAAAAGGGGCTCCATGGGCACCAGGGCCATGGTCCCGTCCCCCCTGCGGGCGTGTTCCAGAACCCCCACCGTAAGCTGCCTGAAGCAATTCCATGAATCCGTAGCCCCGGTAAGGACATCAATGGCCCCCTCCCCCTGGGTCCGGATAAGTTCCGCGGCATAGTACCGGGTGTACACATGGGGATAGACGCCGCTTACGGCCTTCATGGCCCGCATATACTCGGTGTCCCAGGACTTGACGTAGCCTCCCTGGTTCACCGCATTGTACTCCACCGTGGTAATGATCCCGTCACTGACGCAGATCGTTATAAATTCCTTCCAGCCGTAGGCGTCCCAGTCTGCGGCGATGGCGGAATAGTAGCCGTCCTTGAGGCTGGATCTTCCCCCGCCGCAGGAAACGAGGAGGATAGAAAGGAGGAATATCACCGCAAAACGACACTTTTTCATCATAATCATCCAAATTTTAGGACCCGGATCCACGGCGCCCTGCACAAGACCCGGATAGTTTGGGGAAACCCCTGACACTATACCATATCCGGGCCCCTCAAACCGCAGAATACCGCAAAAACCGGATTTTGTCCCGGCCCGGCGACCCTGCGGCAGGGTAAATACATAGGAATTTTCTTACCGGGAAATCCATCGGAATTTACAAAACAACAAAGAATTTTACCACCAAGGCACAGGAAGGCGAAGAAGGATAGAAGAGTCTAGTACATAGAGCCTGTCCCAAAACTAATTGACTGTGCGCTAAAAGCGCACGGTTTTGGGCCAGGCTGTTTATATAGGTGGATAACACGGAAGAATTTTAACCACTTTTCCGCCAGCTTTAAAGGAAAAGTAGACTTTTTACTCGAAATTCCCTCTTCGTCCGTGAAGTCTGTGTGGTCCGTGGTTGAATTTTCCTTTTAAGGGGCTTCGGCGGCCTCGGCCCTGGCGGAGGCGGAACGGGCGGCAGCCTCGGCCCCGGAAGCGGCGAAAATCCCCGCCGCCCGGCGGAAGGACCCCGCGGCGGCGGCCCCTTCCCCCAGCCGCAAAAGAATCTCCCCCCGGGCAAGCCAGTCTGAGCCCAAACCCCGGCTGTTTTCCGCCCGGCGGTCAAAACTCAGGGCCTGATCCAGCGCGGCAAGGGCCTCCCGGTAGCGCCCCCCCACGGAGCGGGCCGAGGCGATGAGGTACCAGTC
>JAISQV010000062.1 GCA_031273985.1 Spirochaetaceae bacterium
GGGGGGGGGGGGGGGGGGGGGGCCCCCCCCCCCCCATGGGGGGCTCGCCCCCCACCCCGCTGGCCCGTCGGCCCGTGGCGGCTGGCGCGTAGGGGGCTCGGCCCCCCCCTTGACATACCGGGCGTTTGCCCATATTATTACGATAGAATTACTAAGTTTTCCAGGAGGTACCTACATGAAAAAACAAAGCGCTCTGTGCGGCCCGCTCTTGGCCGCCCTGGTTCTGACGAGCCTGGTTCTAACGAATCTTGCGCTGCCTTCGGCTTTGTGGGCGAGGGGCAAGCCGGACGCGCCCCGGACGGAGACGCCCCTGGCCCTGTCGGGGCAAAAGATCATCGTGGCCGACGCGAATTCCACGCACCACCTGAACCTCTACGTGGCCTACGAGCAGGGGCTCTTCACGAAGCGGGGGCTGGAAGTGGAGATTCAGCAGACCAGCGCCGGCGTTGCGGCGGTGGTGGGCGGCGAGGCGGACATCGTTTTTAACTGCCCCACCGGGGTCATCACCCCCATAGCCCGGGGGCAGAACATCACCATCATCTCCCAGGTGAAGATTCCCTGCACCTCGGTACTGGTAGTGCCCGTGGACACGCCGGTGAGGAACCCCGGAGACCTCCGCAACCTGCAGATCGCCGGGCTCTCCAACACCTGCTGCGCGGTCATCGCCATCCGGGACGCCCTGCGGAACCAGTACGGCACGGAGATTGAACTTGTGGCCCTGGCCCCCGGCGCGGCGCTGGCGGCTCTGGAAGCGGCCTCCGTCCGGGGGGCCATCCTGGAGGAACCCTTTGTGGCCCAGGCCCTGCTCCTCACCGACGCCCAGGGAAGGCCCCGGTTCAAGACCATCTTCGACGGTCACTCCGATGCCAACGGCGACGGCAGGACCGACGCCAACCTGGCCGGCGAGAATCCGCCCTGCCGGACGATCAACGCCAACACAAACTTTGTGCGGGACCGCCTGGGTGACGCCAGGGCCTTCATCGAGGCCATTGAGGAGGCCGACGGGATCATCCTGGCGAATCCCATAGCGCCGGAGATCGTGGCCATTGCCCGCAAGTACGTCAATGTTCCGGAGCAGGCCATCATCAACAGTAACCCCAAACTCGGCTTCACTATACACCTGGACACGGCGGGTCTCATCGGCTACGCCCAGGCCCTCGTGAACCAGGGCACCATAGAGAGCAACCCCGGCGAGGCCCTGTTCTCTCCGGCCTTCAAGGGAATCACCTGGTAAGTGAGAAGTGAGAAGTTAGGAGTAGAGAGCAGGGGGGAGAGTAGCTTTACTGTTACCCCTTGCCTCTTGCCGGTGGCAGCCGGTATTGACATCATTAACTACCCTTGGCTATCATAACTGCCGGGAGCAGGGCCATGACTGAAACGTATGAGACCAGGGGGCTGCGCCGCTTCCTTCTGGAACTGGGCGGCTTCTTCAAGAATTCCCTGGGTAACTTTTTTTCGCTGGAATTCCTCACGATACTGATACCCCTGCTCCTCCTCTGGGAATTCCTTCCCCGCTGGGGGATACTCCCGGCAAGCCTCATCCCCTCCCTCAGCACGGTGGCGGCAAAATTCTGGGATATGCTCCTCCACCGCCGCCTCGTGTTTCACATCATGTACAGCATGGGGCGCTTCTTCGCCGCCTTCGGACTGGCAGTAATACTGGCGGTGCCCATAGGGCTGCTCATGGGCTGGAACCTCAAAATCCGCGCCTACATCCTGCCCCTGTGGCAGCTTCTCTCCCCCATCCCGCCCCCGGCCTGGGTGCCCATGACGATCATCTTTTTTGGTGTCGGCTCGAAGATGCACATCTTCCTCATGTTCATCGGCATCTTCTATCCCGTCCTGTTCAACACCTACCAGGGCATCAAAGACACGGATCCCCGCTACCTCGCGTCGGCCCGCGTCTTCGGCGCCAGCGAATTCACCCTGCTGCGCAAAATATACTTTTGGCACGCCTTCGGCTCCATCATCATGAGCCTCAAAACCGGCGTCGCCATGGGCCTGGTCATGCTCCTCATCGGCGAATCCTACGGGGGCCGCATCGGCATAGGCTACCTCCTCGGCCAGGCGAAAGACTACTTCGTCATCCCCGAAATGATGGTCTGCATGGTGATCCTCGGCTGGATAGGCTGGTTCCTCATAGAAATACTAAAATACGTGGAAATAAAACTTGCCGTGTGGAAGACCGGACGATGATCAAAACAGTAAAATCATCATTCGATTCGGAATTTGGGCGCCTTTGCGGTGTAAACACCGCAAACCGGGCTATCGCTCCAATCTTTTATGCCCGTACCGGGCATAAAAGGATTTCCGCTCTATCCCTGGCGCAGAAATACAGCGGCACGGAATTGTCCCTTGCGTGGAAGAGGCTCTACTGTTGGGAAGCGCCCCGTGATTGAAGCCAAAAGTATCACAAAGTTTTTTTCCGTGGTCAACGAAAAGGGCCTTGCCGAGGGCCTTACGGCGGTGCTCAACGTCAGCCTCACGATCCCTGACGGGAAGATAGTATCCCTGTTGGGGCCGTCGGGCTGCGGCAAATCTACTTTTCTGGAAATCCTTGCCGGCCTCCAGGCCCCCACGGACGGCGAAATTCACATAGACGGCAAACTGGTCCTGGAGCCCCTCCCCTCCACCCGGAAGGAGATGGAAGCGTATAAACGGCGCTACCGCTTCATATCCCCCCTGGCCAACGGGGTGTTCCGGGACCGGCCCAAACACGACATAGCCATGATCTTTCAGGACTATGCGGTCTTTCCCTGGATGACGGCCCTGCAGAACATCAACTTTGCCCTAAAACTCCGCAATGCCGGCGCGGGGAAAATGGCCCGGGCGGCGCGCAACGAGCGGGCCCGGTACTACCTGAATCAGGTGGGGCTGGGGGAGCAGGAAAACAAGTACCCCTCCCAGCTCTCCGGGGGTATGCGGCAGCGGCTGGCCCTGGCCCGCGCCCTCTCGGTGGAGCCCAAGATCATCCTCATGGACGAACCTTTTGCCGCGGTGGACGCCCTGACCAGGGAAAAACTTCAGGACGATCTCCTCAAAATATGGGAAAAAACCAGGGAGGGTTCCTTCCCCGTGATCATCGTCATGGTAACCCACGATACCGCCGAGGCGGTGTACCTCTCCGACGAGGTGATAGTATTTTCTCCCAGCCCCGGCTCGATCCGCAACCGCATTCCCATAGACATAAAAAGACCCAGGGCGCGGAGCGACCCGGAGATCATCGACATTCAGGAACGGATCTTCGCCATGTTCCAGTACGATCTGAATCAGGAAAGCGATTACTCCATCTGATTGAGGGGGCTTGTTGGCAAGATGCCTTTGCATCCTCACCCTTTAGGTAAAATTATATATAATGAAGGTAAGGGGCCGGCGTGACGTATCTTTGTTACGAAGAGCCGGAATAGTTGTTACCGATGGGGAGGGAGAACCGCATGGGAATAGTATATGCCGAAATCACCCTGAAAAATGCCGGGGATACGGTGGAGGTTCAGCGCGGATACCGCGCTGAAAAGGAAGTCCGCTCCGTAACGGTACAGGCCATGGTGGACACGGGCTGTGGAACCCTGGTTATCGGAGAGGAGCTCTGCAAGCGGCTGGGCCTGGCTATCGAGGGGCTGCGGGGGGGTACGCTCGCCAACGGGCAGCGGCAGGTCTGCAAGCTGGCGGGGCCGGTACGGGTCTGTTGGAAAGACCGCAGCATGACCTGCCAGCCCCTGGTGATACCCGGTACGGAGGAGGTCCTCCTGGGGGCCATCCCCCTGGAAGATATGGACCTGATGGTAAATCCCGTGGGGCAGGAACTTACCGGCGTCCACGGCGATGAAGTGCTCTGTATGCTTAAATAGTCTCTACCGGACAAAATTTACACACCTGAGCCTTTCCCAAAACTGAAGTTTTGGGAAAGCTACCTTAGATTTATGAGGAAAAAGCGGGCTTTAGGCCGCTTTTTCCAAAAGCCTGTCCCAAAACCGTGCGCTTTTAGCGCACAGTCAAGTAGTTTTGGGACAGGCTCATTCATCAGAATCCTCGCAAGGGCAGTGCGTATAATTTTTATTTACCTCGAAATCACAAAAATCCGAAGAATTTTAACCACAAAGATACACAAAGGCGCACTTTCCCGCTGTGGACTAAGGGGAAAGTAAAGGTGGTTAATAGAAAGCTTCGATTTTCCTTTCTTTGTGTCCTCTACTTTTCCTCTACTTTTCCTCAGTTCCATAACGGAAAAGTTCCATAACGGAAAAGTGCCCTTGGTGGTTATTTTTTCTTCAAAAATTGAGCGCCTTCGATTATATTGCTCTGGCAGCCCTGGCTTGTGCGGCGTCCCCGCCCTGCCGATACTGGTAGTATGGACGCTCTTTTCCAGCTTTTGGCGGGGGTTGTCGGCTCCTGGCAGGTGATTTTTATAACCGTGGCAATAGTGGGCTACTTTTCTCTGGTTTCCTATGTGGCAAAGTCCCACCACAGGGCGCGTATGCCCCGGCAGGCGAAGCCCAAAAAGGCCGCCCCGCCGGCGGTTGCCCAGGAAAGCGCCGATGCTTCGGGCAGTGACGACGACGTACTTCTTGAAGAGTGATTACCGGCGGCTGCCGGGCCGCCCTAACGCGGGGACGCCGAAGTTTTCCCGCAGGATCGCGCCCTGGCTGCTTGCAGCGCTGATCGCTTGGGGCGGGGCCTGTTCGCGGCAGGCTGCCCCGCCCGCGCCGTCCGCCCCTTCCGCGCCGGAGAATACCGGCCCGGAGCAGGGCCCCGAAGCGCCCCGGCCCCTGGCGTTGATACGGCCCGGCCCCGTCCCCCTCTGGTTCGAGCTGGGGCCCGCCGGCCCGGTACAGATACCCGGTCCCGATGAGGCGTCCCTCGTTCCCTGGGCGCCCTGGACCGCCGCCCCCTTTGTTACGGAGCTTATCCCCAGCGGGGATTCCCTGGTGATGGCGGTGAACCGGAGGGGCTTTCTGGTCTGGGTTCCGGGGGAGGCCGGGGCGCTCTACGGGGTGGATCTTTCCGCCGCCTGGGACCCCTTTACCGTGGGGGGTGTCTTCTATATAGAAGGGTTTCCGGCGGCCCTGCTCTACCGGGACAGGGTCTTCCGGGACGGGGACGGCGGCCCGGAGACGGCGGAACGGGTCTGGGTGCTCCCGGCGGGGTCTTTTGAGGCCCGGCCCGGCTCCGTTCCCGCCTTTGAAGGCATTGACGCCCTCCGGGAAATCACGGTCATGCGTCTGGGCCGGGAGGATTCCTGGTATTTCCGGGCCGAGGGGCGCAGTGCGGAAACGAATTCCGCCTGGTTTCGGGGAGGGGGCCTTTCCGGGCCCGCAGAGCCGGTAGATTTTGGGGTTTTCAGAAACGCGGTCAGACCCTATACTATAGATGACGCTCCGGGCCCGCTCCGGGCCCTGCTGAAAGCAGGGTTGGACGGGGCGGAAAGCGGGGAAACGCCCCTGGCCAGGGTGTTTTTTTCGGGCCTGGGGCCCAGGTACTACGGCGCCGAGGGCGGCGCGGCGGAGGAAGCCCCCGGCTTTTACAGGCTTACCGGCCTGGCCGAAGGCCAGGCCGGTAACCAGGAGGCTGAGGCGGCGCTGCTCCTGACTTCCGGCCGGGGCCTTTACGCGATCCGGGACGCCCTGGGGGAGTTTGAGCTTCCCGCCCTGCCGGAGGGTTTTGTCTACACCCGGCTGGGGCCGGGGGGAAACGGCGTCCTGATCGCGGCCTGGGAAGAGCGGCAGGACTGGAATGTCGCAGCGGCAGGTTTTTTGGTAGTTACGGCGCCGGAAACCGCAGGCGGGCTTTAACGGGCCTGAGGGTTTGTGCGCAGCACAAACCCCGGGGATGGGGGGCGTTGCTGCTGAAAACCGCGAAGCGGTTTTCAGCTTGGGAGTTTTGCGAAGCAAAACTCCGGGAAGAAAGTACGGGGCGTTGCGGGGTGTCCCCGCTGTGGGGGTAGCCGGAGACCCCGCAGGGCCGCAGGCCCGAGGAGGCTCCGGCGCAGGGGGCTCGGCCCCCTCCTTAATGATCATGACGCGCAGTTTTGGGGGGCGGGGGAATTGAAGAAGACAGAGCTTGTTTCGCTGGCGGAAAAGAACCGGATTGCGCAGAATATCTGCGGGGAGATTAGGCGGCTTGACACATTTATACTGTTGGGCCACAATGACCCCGACATGGATTGTGTCGCATCGTTGATTACGGCAGCGTTGCTGCTGCGGAAGGCGAAGAAGGAAGCGGTTATTTATCTTCCGGGGCCCGCAGCGGAACACTTTAACTACCTTTTTGCCGTTTGCAAGAGTCAGGGCGTGATGGTGCTTTACGGGGGGAGCGATCTTCCCGCTTTTTTGCTGCGGGCGGAAAGGCTTTCCGGCCTGGGTCTTATTGTGCTGGATACGCCCAAGCCCGCCATGATTTCGCTGAACGACGCGATAGGAAAGCTGCTGGCCGACCCCGGAGTGCGCAAGATTGAGGTGGATCACCACCTTGAGGGGGACGCCCTCTATGCGGGCGACGAGGGCTGCCGCCTGGTTTCGCAGTCTTCCAGTACCTGCGAGCTTCTCTGTTACCTGGGCTACAAGCTGGCCCGGCTGGAGGGCTGGAAGACGGACACGGATATTCTTTCCCGCAACATTTATCTGGCCGTGCTGACGGGGATTATCGGGGATTCCAATATGGGCCGGTACCTCAAAACCAAGCGGGAACGGTGGTACTACGAGGCGGTAAGCGATCGCTTTCACGAGCTTTTGGGAGGGCTGGTGCCCAAGAGCGTCAGGGTCTCTACCGAGGATATGTTCGATATTATTTATACTTTCTCGGTTCAGGATAAACGCTGTTTTGACGCGATTATGGAATTTTCCCGGGAGGCGAAATCGGTTTACTATATCGCCCTTTCCAGGGAGGATTCCCAGGGGTTGATAGACCGCTTCGGCGCGGACCGTATGGTAACGGTTTCAAAGGTGGCGGCGGATACGCTGGCGGAGCGGAGCGGGAGGCTGGGCCTCGTGGTGTACCACGACGATGACCGGGAGTCCGGCTATGTGCAGTTCCGGCTCCGGCGCAGTTCCATATACCACGGGATCGATCTTCGAACGGTTCTTACGGCACTCAGGATCGATAACGGGGGCGGGCACCCCGGCGCTGTGGGTTTCCGCATTCCCAAGGCGGAGATGAAAGATTTTGACGGCCGTATCCAGGAAATGCTGGAGGGGATAGAAAAACTGCTATAGGCTTGCTCCGGGTTCGGCAGGGAGAGCCTTCGGGGCGGGCAAAACAGGAATTTATCATGCGGTTATTGACACGAGCGGATTTTGACGGACTCGCCTGCGGGGCGCTTTTGGTCTACCTCGGCCTGGTAGATGAGTGGAAGTTCGTGCATCCCAAGGATGTGCAGGACGGAAAGGTCGAAGCGACAGAAAATGATATTCTGGCGAATATTCCCTACATCCCCGGCTGCTACTTCTGGTTTGATCATCATTCGAGCGAGCAGGAGCGGCTTCAGGGCCGGGAGGTGCGGGGCCTCTCCAGGATTACTCCGAGCTGCGCCCGGCTGATCTACGATTACTACGGGGGCGACGCAAGGCTGGGCCGTTTTGCCGAGATGATTCACTATGTGGACCGGGTGGATTCGGCGGACCTGACGGCGGAGGAGATTCAGAATCCCCGGGGCTGGATACTTTTGGGCTTTATCATGGACCCCCGCACCGGCCTTGGACGCTTCCGCAATTTCCGTATCAGTAACCATGAACTGATGAAGGTTCTCGCCGTGGCCTGCCGGGAGCTGGGCATTGAAGAAATTCTCGGCCTGAAGGATGTCAGGGAGCGGATCACCGTGTACTTTGAACAGGAAAAGCTTTTCGCCGCCATGGTGAAGGCCCACACGAGGACCGAAGGCCCGGTGATCGTTACCGATTTACGGAATGTCGATCCCCTTTATACGGGAAACCGTTTTTTGATCTACAGTTTTTTCCCGGAGCAGAATATATCAGTCTGGATTGTGGACGGGAGGAACAAGGAGAATTGCGTTATTACCGCCGGTTACAGTATCATTAACAAGACCGCCACTGCGGATGTGGGCAGTATTTTGTTGGGTTACGGCGGCGGCGGCCACCGCAGGGTCGGTACCTGTCAGGTACCCTTCCATGATGCGGACCGGTGCATCGCGGAAATAGTAGAAAAATTGAAATGAGGGCGCCGTTCTATGGATGATCCGTTACTGGCACTCCGGGTACTGATACGGCGCAATGTTTCCCAAATACTCTTTATTTTTGCGGCCTTTTTCCTGATGGTCCTTCTGGGAAGCTTTCTCCTGAACCGTATGCTGCGGAGTCATCTTATAGACGGAGCGCAGGCGGCGCTGTCCACGGCGGAGGCAAATGTCCGGTCGAGCCTTGCGGAAGCGGATACGACCCTGCGCAATTCCTACCATGTGACGCAGATCATGCTCAGGGACGGCGCCGATCAGGGAGAGCTGGGCGATTATCTGCGGGGCACCTCGGCCTGGATGCAGGAGCGGGAGGGCCCCCTGGGGTTTTACGGCATCTACGGGTACATACGGGGTGAATTTTTCGATACCATCGGCCTTGCCGCCGGCAGGGAGGAGTATGTACCCCAAAGGCAGCCCTGGTTCCACAGGGCGATACAGAACCGCGGCAGCATGACTTACGCGACGCCCCGGCTGGACCGGGACGGCTCCTCGATTCTGACGGTGGCCCGGTACCTGGACACCCTGGACGGGCTGCCTGCGGGCGTCCTTGCCCTGGACATTAACATAGACTGGCTAAACGAGTATATCCGCTCGCTGAGTCTTGTGCCGGGAGGCCACGGCCTCACCTTGACCCAGGATCTGGTCATGATGAACCATCCGGATCCGCAGTACCGGGGACAATTTCTCCAGGCCCTGGGGGGCGGCTTTCCCGGCTTGGCCCAAAAACTCATGGTTCAGCAGGATGTTACCGGGGAGGTAATCCGGGACCGGGAGGGCGTCAAGCAAATTGTATTTTTTCGGAAGCTTTTCAACAATTGGTATGTGGGGCTCATCACCCCTTACTGGCGCTTTTTCCGGGATATGATTTACGCCGCCGTGGCCCTCTCCCAACTGGGGATACTCCTGACTTTCGCCTTGAGCGCTGTGCTGCTGCGCATCAATGCCGCCAAAATGAAATCCGACGAAGAGAACCGGCAGAAATCCACCTTTCTTGCCCAGATGAGCCACGAAATCCGCACCCCCATGAACGCCATCATAGGCATCAGTGAAATTACCCTGCGGGAGGAAATATCCCCCAAGGTAACGGAAAACATAACGGCCATTAAAAACGCGGGAAACAACCTGCTGGCCATTATCAACGACATCCTGGACTTTTCCCGAATCGAGTCGGGGAAACTCGAACTGGTTCCCACGGAGTATTCTTTTTCATCCCTCATAAATGACTGTATCAGCATTGTCCGCACCCGCCTTGTGGACAGGCCGGTGCATTTTTTCACGAAGATAGACCGGATGCTTCCCGTCCGGCTCTACGGGGATGAAGTCCGGCTCCGCCAGATTCTGCTCAACCTTCTGGGTAACGCGGTAAAGTACACCAACGAGGGGCACATCACGTTTACCGTAAAAAGTGAAACCGAAGCCCGGCCCTCCGTGGGGGACAGCATCAATCTTGTTTTTGAGGTGGCCGACACGGGGATAGGGATCCGGGCGGAAAATATGGGCAAGCTCTTCGGCCAGTTCAACCGCTTTGCGGAGAACGAATTACAGCACACCGAGGGCACGGGGCTGGGGCTGGCCATTACCAAGAGCCTCTGCCTGCTCATGGGCGGGGACATAAGCGCCGAGTCCGAGTACTGCGTGGGCAGCGTCTTCCGGGTGGTCCTGCCCCAGATGGTGAAGGACCCCGCGCCCCTGGCGGAGGTGGAGGAGCCGGAAACAAAACCCACGCTGATCTACGAAACCCGGAAAGAATACGCCGACGCCATCACCTATTCGGTCAGCAATCTGGGGATCAGCGCCGTTCTGGTGGAAACCCCCGCGGACTTTGTGAACGAACTGGTCAACCGGAGTTACAGTTTCATCCTTACAGGTTCCGTCTCTTTCAAGGGCGCCCATGAAATGCTGCGGAGCATCGCGCCCCCCCGCAACGCCGGGGCACTCCTGGTGCTGATGGCCGATTACGGGGAGGAAACGGAGCGGCAGGGAGTAAAAACTTTTTTTATGCCTATACAGCCCCAGCCTCTGGCGCAGCTTTTCAACCGGGGCCCGGAGAGCCGGCAGGATACGGCGGAGCGCCAAAGCGCCGGGGTGCGGTTCATCGCCCCCGATTGCAGCATTCTTGTCGTGGACGATGTATACTCAAACCTCGTGGTGGCCGAAGGGCTCCTCGCCCCCTACAAGGTCCGGGTGGATTCCTGCCTCTCCGGGGAAAGGGCCATTGCCCTGGTAAAACAGCATTCCTACGACATTGTGTTTATGGATCACATGATGCCCGTCATGGACGGCATCGAAGCCGCCCAGCGGATCCGGGCCCTGCCCCTGCACTACGCCGCAACCATGCCCATTGTCGCGCTGACGGCAAACGCCATTTCCGGCATGAAAGAAATGTTTCTGGAAAACGGCTTCACCGATTATCTTTCCAAACCCATAGACCTGGCGAAACTCGACGGGATTCTGACCCAGTGGCTGCCCCGGGACAAGTGCCACCGGGTAAGCCCCGCCGAAGCCCTGAAGGCCGGAGCGCCGGAGCAGAAAGGCCCCAGCGCCGCGCTGGTCCTGCTTGGCAGCATGGGCGTGAATATCGAGAAGGGCATGACCCTGACCGGCGGCGCCGAGCGGGAGTACCGGAAGGTGCTGGCCGCCTTTTACCGGGACCTGATGGAACGCCGGGAACTTTTTCAGGAATTTTCGGAGGCCGCCGGCCAGGGCTCCTTCAGCCCGGAACGGCTCAATCTCTTTACCGTCTCCGTCCATGCCCTGAAAAGCGCCTCCGGCACCATCGGGGCCGAGGAGGTTTCCCGGGAAGCGGCGGAACTGGAGGCGGCGGGCCGGGCGGGGGACCTTGCGGCGATTGCGGAGCGGCTCCCCCCGTTTCGGCGTCACCTGGATGACCTGACCGACACGCTGCGTATCGCCCTGGGCCTGGACCGGAATTCCGGCCCGGCGGAAAGCGGCGTCCAGGCGGCGGAACGGGAAGAATTCCGCCCCCTGTTTGAGGACCTGCGCAGGGCCCTGGAAGGAGAGCGGATCAACGAGATAGACCGGGCCCTCAACGCCTTTGAAGAAAGGTCTCTGGGGCCGGAAATGGCGAAGCTCGTGGCGGATATATCCGACCATGTGCTAATCAGCAACTTCGAGGAAGCCCTGGAAGCGGTGAAGGATTTTCTGGCCTAGTACTTAGCCCAGCTCCACGGAGCGCCGCCAGGCGGCCTCCACGGCGTCCATCACGGCGCCCCGGAAAGCGCCGCGCTCCAGGGCGGCGATGCCCGCAATGGTGGTGCCCCCCGGACTCGTAACCTCGTCCTTGAGGGCGCCGGG
>JAISQV010000200.1 GCA_031273985.1 Spirochaetaceae bacterium
TAGTAACCGGAACTTGCGCAGGCGCTGTCGCCGCGAATCTCGTTGTACCAGAAAACAATGTCGTCGCTCGTAACCTTTACCCGGCGCTCCTGGCCGTACCAGGTCCAGTACAGATCGTCCCGCAGGGTGTAGATCAGATCCAGCCGGTCCGCCGCCTCGTCAACACGAATGTCGAAAGACGCGGCGTGGGGCCTCCATTCGCGCTTCAGGGGATCGTACTCCGCAAGATAGGTGAGCATACGGGACGTAACCCCGGCGGTAGCCGAATCCTGTTCCGCCACCAGAATATTGAAACTCTTGGGGTCCTGCGCCATCACGTCGTGCCAGGTTCCCGCCACAAGGCCGGGAGTAAATTCCTCTCCCTGCCAGGGTTTGGAGATGGTCCTGGACAGCAATTCCCGCGCCCCCTCCGGCGTCAGCGCGTCAAGTTCCTCCCGGGAACGCTCTTCGCCGCCGCAGCCCGCAAAGAGGAATCCCAGCGAAAGACCCGCTGCAAGCACCCGCACAGGCAGAGCCCCAACCTTCATGAAATGCCTCCATCTTCGATCCGGTATTCTCCCAGTGTAGCCGGGCGGGGAGACCCATGTCAATTGTACCTGCTGTCTGTGCTCTGTTCTATCCGGCTGATTTGGCTTATACTGTCCGGTATGGAAGACATGAGCGTAACGAAAGATACGGGTTGCGTTACGTGCCCCTGCGATGACTTTTGCCCGCTGGAAAGCGCCCTCCGCCTGATTGGGGGACGCTGGAAGATTCCCATTCTCTGTGCCCTCCGCATGGGCGGGACGGCCCGTTACAACGACCTGAAGCGCAAGGTCCGGGGGATCACGAACACCATGCTGGCCAGCTCGCTCAGGGAGCTGGAGGAGGCGGGGCTGGTGTCCCGGACCCAGTACAGTGAGATGCCCGTGCGGGTTGAGTACGCGCTCACCGGCGCCTGTGAAGACCTGCTTCCCACGCTGATGAATTTTGCGGTGTGGGGTAAAAAAATGCACAAGGAGGAGTAGCTATGGACGGGGATCAGGCGATTTTCAAACCTCTTGTGAGCGGGCCGGTAACGGTGAAGCCCGCCGGCCACGGGGGATTTGATGCGGCGGTGAATCTTTGTTTTGGATAGAGTCATGAAAAAATACTATCTGTTAACGCTGCTTTTTCTGTTGATTCCGGGCGGCGCGCCCCTGCGGTCCCAGGAAGACCCGGCTCCGGGAAGTTTTATCCGGGGCGCCCTGCTGGACAGCGAGCAGTACGATAATCTGCCCCGGAGGGCGGAGCTCAGCCCCGGCGCATACCAGGCCCTGCCCCCGGAGGTGTCCCTCAAGAAATACGCCCCCGTTCCGGGCGATCAAACCCCCTACGGTACCTGCGTGGCCTGGGCTGCGGCCTACGGGGCGCGGACCATTTCCGAATCTGTCATCACCGAGCGGCAGCAAACCGGCACGATCACGGGGAATGTCTATTCTCCCGTATTCGTGTACAAGAGCATCAACGACGATCCTACCTGCCTTTCGGGAACCCAGATCTTTACCGCCCTGGATTTGATGAAGGAAGAGGGTACGCCGCGTATGCTCAGCCGGGAGCGTACGACGGACTTCCGTAAAATCTCCCTGGAGGAATTTGCCGATTCCAGAAAGTACACTATTGCCGATTATGTTACCTTGTTCAGGGCCGAGCGGGCTGGGCAGGGCAACACGGGACCTACCCATGTGCAGGTAGTAAAGAAGAGCCTCGCCGAGCGCAAACCTGTCATCATAGGCATGAACACCCCCGAATCCTTTGTCCATGCGGCGGGTCTCTGGCAGCCCCGCGAAAACCCGAACCGCTACTACGGAGGACACGCCCTGGTTGTAGTGGGTTACGACGACAACCGCCACGGGGGGGCCTTTGAGGTCTTGAACAGTTGGGGCAAGAAATGGGGGAATTCCGGTTATATCTGGATAAGCTACGAAACCTTCGGGCAGTGGGTCCGCGAAGCTTACGAGATCATAGAAAATCTGGCCGTCTGGAGCGACATGAGCCGCTTTTCCGGCCATGCCCGGATAGAGGCCGCCGGGGAGGAGGAGCCCCTGCCGGTAGCGCTGAACCGGGCGGGTTACTACAGCGCATCCCTGCCGGAGGGCGCCGCCGTCAGACTGCTCCTGGAGAATACCCAGCCCGCCTACCTCTATGTTTTTTCCCTGCGCACCGCCGGGGACGGGGCCGCCGGGGAGGGCGCCGAAATAACCCGAATATTTCCGCCGGAGGAGGGCAACATAGTACCCGTGCTGGACTACCAGGAGAGCAGCCTGATCCTGCCCGGCGGGGATGGCTGGCTTCCGGCATCCGGGGGGCCCGGCGGAGACTACCTCCTCCTGTTCTACGCAAAGCAGGAGATCAATATACGCCAGATACAGGCCCGGCTCCGCAAGGTCCGGGGGGCCATAAGCGCACGGGTGGCCCAGTCGGTGGGCGTTTCCCTCCTTCCGGCGGAGAGCGCCCGCTTCAAGAGCGACGAGATAGATTTTACGGTAGAGTCGGAAAACAATCTGGGGATCTTTGCCCTCATCATAAAACTGGAACGGCCCCAATGAAAAATATTTGGGAAGAAACAAAGGCGGTAACTTTCGGCAGCGCCGACATTTCGGGACGCCTGAGCCCGGCGGGGGTGCTGGAACTGTTTCAGGAGGCGGCCATCAACCACGCCGAGCATTTGGGTGTGGGCCGCGAAGCCCTCCTCGCCGCCCGGCAGGGCTGGGTGCTTTCCCGCATATCCGTGGTGGCCGATGTCCGGCCCGCGTGGCGCGACACCGTGACGGTGCGCTCCTGGCCCCGTGGAGCGGACCGGCTTTTTGCCGTCCGGGACTACGATATGCGCGGCCCGGAGGGGGAGCTTCTCGTCCGGGGCCGGAGCGGCTGGCTGGTTCTGGACCTGGACAAACGCCGGCCCCTGAGGCCCCAGTTCATGATGGACCGGCTGCCCGGCAACGAGGGGCTCGACGCGCTGCCGGGGACTCCCCTGGGCCTGGATGCGCGGCCCGGCCTGACAAAAATCGCCGGGCGGGAGGCGCGTTATTCGGACATTGACTATAACGGCCACATGAACAACGCCCGGTATATGACCTGGGTGCAGGATATTGCCGGGCCGGAGCTGCTGGAAAAAGCCGGGCGCTTCCGCCTTGACCTTAACTACCTGCATGAAGTGCGGCTGGGGGAGGCCCTGGAACTCTGGGCAGGCCCCCTGCCGGAGCCGTCCCTGCCGGAGGGCCTGTGGGAACGGGGCCTGGCCGTGGAGGGCCGCCGCGCCGGGGGAGAGGCGGTGTTCCGGGCGGAGCTGCGCACCGCGCCGGCTTAGTTCTCCGGGTAAGGGGCCGGGCGTATCCCTTTTCCAGAAGGCCCCTTTTGTGGCACCCTGTGGTATATGCGCGTCATTATCAGGCCCCGCCGCTTCTCCGGGGCGGTGCGGGTGCCCGCGTCGAAGTCGCACACCATACGCCGCCTCCTCATCGCGGCGCTGG
>JAISQV010000184.1 GCA_031273985.1 Spirochaetaceae bacterium
CTGAGGGTCATGGCGCCGGAAGCGTCCCGCTCCGTGAAGAGGGCGGGGAGGCCCAGTTGCCGCGCCAGTTCGTAGGCCGCGATGATGCCCCCCAGGGCGGGACCGGCCACGGCGTCCGCCCGGAGCCTTCCCCGCTCCATGTCCGCCCGTATGCGCGCCGCCAGAGGCCCCAGCGCCGCTTCCGCCCGGTCCGGGTACTGGAAGAGGCGGGCACACTGGAAGTACCGGTCCGAATGACGCCCCGATGAAAGGAGGAAGTGCCCCTCCAGCATGGCGCCGGATTCCCGCAAAAGACCCGCCACATCCACCGCATTGTCCATGATCAACCTCCGGCCCGAAATGCCTTGTTCAATAACGGGGCTTACTATACCATATCCGCCATGAATAAACAGGCGCTCCGGGCCGATATTTTGCTGTTGCTCACCGCGTGTATCTGGGGTTTTGCCTTTACCGCCCAGCGCAGCGGGATGGACTATATGGGGCCCTTTAGCTACAACGGCCTGCGCTTTCTTCTGGGAAGCCTCTCGCTGATCCCGCTGACCCTTCTCCGCCTCCGGGGGGCGGCGCATTCCGGGACCCGGCCTCGCCGTTTCTTCGCTTTCTCCGCCCTGGCGGGGACCTGTCTGTTTCTCGCCGCCACGCTGCAGCAAATTGGAATCATGTACACCACTGCGGGAAATTCCGGGTTTATCACGGGGCTCTACGTGGTGCTTACCCCCCTGTTCGGGATTTTTCTGGGCAGGAAGACAGGAGTCCCTACCTGGGTGGGGGCGGCGCTGACCTTTACGGGACTTTTCTTTCTGGGCGCCGCATCCCCCGCCGCTGAGGGGCTGAGCTTCAACCGGGGGGATATTATCACGGCGGTAAGCGCAATCTTCTGGACGGCCCATGTGCTGATCATTGATGCCCTGGTGAAGCGTATCGATCCGGTGCTTCTTTCCGCCGGACAGTTTTTTTGCTGCGGTTTTTTTTCGCTGGTCATAGCCCTCTTCCGGGAGAGCATCACCCTGGAGGCCTGCGTGGCCGGGATCATCCCCCTGCTCTACGGCGGGCTCTGCTCCGTGGGCGTGGCCTACACCCTGCAGGTGGTGGCGCAGAAATACGCTCCCCCGGCCCACGCGACGATTCTGCTTTCCCTGGAAGGGGTCTTCGCCGCCCTGGGGGGGATACTGCTTCTGTCGGAGCCGCTGGGAAGGTGGACCCTGCTGGGCTTTGGCCTGATGTTTTCCGGTATGCTGGCCACGCAATGGGACGTGATCCGGGGAGGGAAAAAGAAATGAAAGGAACGAAGGAAGCAGAGGGAGCGAATTTTTTCTGGAATGACCGGGAGGGGGTCTTTGTCAGCCGTCCCAACCGTTTTCTGGTTAAGGTCCGCAGCGGGGATGAGGAGCTTTCCTGTTACTGCCCCAATCCGGGGCGGCTTCTGGAGTTTACCCTTCCGGGGGAGCGCTTTATTGTGCAGAAAAATCCCCCGCCGCCGCTTTACCGTCCCCAGCGGACCCGCTGGACCGCCGTGGGGGTTTACCACGGTGACGATGTTGTGCCCCTCTATGCGTATGTTGCCAACATGATCGCCTCGGAGTTGGTGCTGCCTTCGATAATTCCCTCGATCAGGGTTCTGTGGCCGGAATTCTCCATAGGCGGCTCCCGCTTTGATTTTTTGGCGGAAGACCGCCGCGGGGTTGTGCACCTGGTGGAGGTCAAAGCCTGTTCCCTGGTGGAACATGGCGTGGCCATGTTCCCCGACGCCCCTTCGGAGCGGGCCCTCCGGCACCTGGAGGAACTTGCCGTTTTGGCCGGGGAGGGCTATCGGTGCCATATGCTTTTCATGATAGTCCACGGGAAGCCCAAGCGTCTTGTCCCCAACCTCCACACGGACCCCGCCTTTGCCGCGGCCCTCTCGCGTCACGCGGGCCGGGTCGCCCTGCACACGGCCCTGATCCGCTGCGACGGGAGCGGGTACGTCAAACTCTCCAGGGCCCAGGTCCCCGTGGACCTGAGCCACGGGGACCTGGCGGAGCGGAACAGCGGGAATTACCTGCTGGTTCTGGAACTGAAGAGGACGCGGAGACTGGAAATCGGCGCCCTGGGCAGCGTGCTCTTCAGGGCAGGCTGGTATGTCTACGCCGGGTCCGCCGCGAAGAATCTTTCCCAGCGTATGGCCCGGCATCTGCGCCGGGTCCGCAAGAAAATCCACTGGCACATAGACTACCTCACGCCCCACGCGGGGGAGCTGCGGGCCCTGCCCATACGCTCCTACCGGAATCTGGAGTGCCGCCTGGCCGGGGCGCTGGGGGATCTGGGCGGCGCGCCGGTTCCGGGTTTCGGCTGTTCGGACTGCGCCTGCGGCAAGGGCGGGGGAAGCCACCTGTACTACTTCGAGAAGGCTCCCCTGCAAGACCGGGCCTTCATCGACACGCTGCTCCGCTTCCGCCACACCGAGGCGCTTGTCCGGAAGCAGCGCTAATCGCCGCGGGGGAATATGCCAGGCGGAGTAAGGGAAACGAATGAGGAATGGGGCGCCTTCGCCCTGGCGCCTAATGCTTCATTCGCCTTGCGGGTTCACTCCAGAATCATGTAGTCGCTGAAGTAGAGTTTCTCTATGCGGCCCAGGCGGAGGAGGCTGTTGAAGCGGCGGAGGAGCTCCTCCTTGACGGCGTCTTCCCCGGTCTGCCGCAGCTCCGGAGCGGAAAGGGAGCCGAAGTAGGAGGCCGCCTGGGCCTGAAAGTCTTCGATGTGGGAATAAAGCTCGCCTGAAAATTCCCGGTCCTCCGGGGGGTAGGGGAAGGCGATGGAGAGGACCACCGTCGCCGGGGCCGGTCCGGCGGTAACGGCGCGGATCTGGCCCCCGCTGTACACCGTTTCACCTGCCGGGGCCTCCGCCGCTTCCGGGGGCCCCCGGAACAGCGCGTAGAGGCTTCCCCCTATGAGGATCAGCGCCAATAGGCCGGCTATTCCCAGGAGGATGCGATAACTTACGAGCAAAGCCGCCGGGGGCGGGGTGTTTGTCTTCTTCATGTTTTTCCTTCGGGAAGGGGGGATTCGAACCCCCGGCGTCCAGTTCCCAAAACTGGTGGCGTAACCACTCGCCAACTTCCCGTAGAGTTTACTATAGCCTTTTGCGCGGGGCCGGTCAATTTGGAGCGGGCTGCGGTCAGGAATTCTAAGTTTAACATGACAGGACGCCTTAAAAAATTGCTGGGGGTCCTGTC
>JAISQV010000277.1 GCA_031273985.1 Spirochaetaceae bacterium
TGATCGAATTCCATGCTGAAGGAGCCCGTCCCGCTGGTGATGGACCTCAGATCGATGGAGTAGCGCAGCAGCTCCGCCTGGGGAACCTGGGCGCGAATCTCCTCAATGCCCCCCGCCGAATCCTGCCCCAGAATCTTCCCCCGCTTGCCGGAAAGATCGCTCATCACATCGCCCAGGTACTTTTCTTCCACAAAGACGGTAAGATTCATGACGGGTTCCAGCAGGGTGGGGGCCGCCTGCCGCATGGATTCCCGGAACGCGTTCCGGGCGGCGAGCTTGAAGGCCAGCTCCGATGAATCCACGGGGTGCTCCTTCCCGTCTACTATCTTCACCTCCACGTCCACCACGGGGTAGCCCGCCATGGTACCCGCGGCCATGCCCTCAACCACGCCCTTCTCCACGCCGGGAATGTAGCCCTTGGAAATGGCCCCGCCGAAGATAGCGTTGACAAACTTGTAGCTTTCCCCCCGGGGCAGCGGGGCTATTTCCAGCACCACCCGGCCGTACTGGCCGTGCCCGCCGGTCTGCTTCTTGTGGGTGTATTCCGCCCCGGCCTTCTTGGTAATCGTCTCCCGGTAGGCCACCCGGGGTACGTGGGTCTCCACCTCTATCTTCTGGTTCTGTTTGATCTTGTCCAGAATAATGTTGACCTGGAGTTCCCCCATCCCGGATATGACCGTCTCTTTCGTCTCTGCGTTAAAAGCATAGCGGAAAGTCTTGTCCTCCTCCGCCGCCCGGATCAGATTCTCCCCCAGCTTATCGTCGTCCTTCTTCTGGGCGGCGTTCACCGCCACCGCGTGAACAGGTTCGGGCAGGCGCAGGGGCAGGAAGCGCAGGGAAAGGTCCCCGGCGCTCAGCGTATCGTTGGTCTTGAGCGTCGCCGACTTGGCGATGATCCCCACATCCCCCGCGTGAAGCTCCCGCACCTCCTCAAGCTTCTTGCCCTGGCAGGTGTAGATCTTCCCCACCCGCTCCTTCTTGTTCTCCGTAACATTGACCGCCTCGGAATCTGCGGAGAGCTTGCCCTGGACCACCTTGATCCAGGAGAGCTTGCCGGAAAACTGATCGAAGGTAGTCTTGATCACCAGCGCGGAGAGGGGCTTGTCCGGGTCCAGGGGAATCTCTACCTGGGCGTCTCCCGCGTCAAGGGCCGTATCCTTCGCCGTCCGGGGATCGGGCCCCATTTCAGCCGCAAAGTCCAGGAAGGGGAGAAGCCCGGAATTCTTGAGCGCCGCCCCGGCGAAGGCCGGCACAAAGGACGAGGCCGCCAGAGCCGCCGTCAAACCCCGCCTGATCTCCGCGGGCTCCAGTGCCCCCTCTTCCAGGTACTTTTCCATGAGGGAATCCTCCCCCTCGGCGGCGGCCTCCACCAGCCTTTCCAGGGCCTGGGCCGCAGCCTCCGCGTACTCATCGGGAACGGGCCCCTCCTGCTCCGGCGCCGAACCGTCGCCCTGCACAAAGTAAGCCTTGCCGGCCAGCACGTCGATCACCCCCCGGTAAGAGGCCCCCGCGCCCATGGGCAGGGTAAGCGGCACCGGCTCAACCTTGAATTTCTCCTTAATATCCGCCAGGGCCCCCGCGTAATCCGCCCGCTCATCGTCCATACGGGTCACAAAGAAACCCCTGGGCTTCCCGCGCCCCTCCAGATTGCGCCACAACTTTATCGTCTCAATCTGCACCCCGGCCCTGCCGTCCACCGCCAGAACCGCCAGCTCCGCCGCCCTAAAAGTCAGAATAACGTCCCCGATAAAGTCCGACGAGCCGGGGGTATCGAATATATTGATCTTCCTGCCGTTCCGCTCAACATGCGCCAGCGCCGCGTGGATCGAAATCTTGCGCTCGATCTCCTCCGCGGTAAAATCCGCCGTAGTCTTTCCCGACTCAACCGTCTCCGCCCGGGGAATCGCTCCCCCGGCAAAGAGAAGATGCTCAAAAAGGGTCGTTTTTCCCGTTCCGCCGTGTCCGGCAATGGTAACATTTCTGATCAAATCGCTGGTGTAACTCATGGGGGGCACTCCTTTAAGGGATAATAGGTCTATAGTGTAGCGCTTTTCGCCGGTTGTCAAGAGAAGTTAGACAGAGAAGTTAGGAATCAGGAGGGGGCAGCCGCCCCCTAAAGAACCCGCTCATCGGTTCGCGGGGGAGGGAGGAGGGGGCCGGGCCCCTACGCTCCTCGGGCCTGCGGCCCTCCGGGGTCTTCCGCTACCCCCAGTGCGGGGACACCCCGCAACGCCCCGTACTTTCTCCCAAGCTGAAGCCGCTCTGCGGCTTCAGCCGCAACGCCCCCCAATCCCGGGAGTTTGCGCCTCCGGCGCAAACTCCCAAGCTGAAAACCGCCAATAACGCCAACGTCAGAAACGCGGCTATTACCGGCGGCAATTTTGTTTTCATTCCTCCATTGGCATCTTCCCAATCCGTTTCAAAGGTTTCATCGCAAACACTGCCTTCTTACGAAACGAATTCCATGCCGTTGTTACCCGTCAGTCTATCTTATTGGAATAGGCGATTCTCCCGTTATCGCCGATTGCGACGAATCTACCGCCGCCGTAGGCTACGTGATGGATGGCGGCAGAGCCGAAGGTGCTGGCAGCAACTTTTCTCCAGGTGTACCCGTCACGGGAATAGATGATATTGCCCCGGCTGCCAACCGAGACGAACATACCGAAGCCGTAGGCCGCATCGTTTAAGGCGCTGCCGGATTCTATCTGGTCGGCATCGGTCCAGATGATTCCGTCGGTGGACCAGCCGAGGAAATTGCCGTTACCGCCGATCCCAACCATTTTACCGTTGCCGGAGACCGCCTCGGTTATCGGTCTGATGTACCCTTCGCCCAGCTTCCAGGACTTGCCATTGTCGGTAGAAAATATGTACTGCCCGTTCCTGTCAAGCGCAATGAATTTGCTGCCGTCGAAGAATACATAGTTGATACTGGGCCATGCCTCCTCAAGGGCAAAAAGCGGATTCCGGTCCGACCAGTTGATGCCGTCGGAGGATTCCGCTTGATAGTAGGAGACTGTCCATTGCTGGGTTCCGGTCTGCTGGTACCGGTAATTGCCGATAGTAACGAACTTGCCGTTGCCAAAGAATATATGGATATTTCTGAAACGCTCAGGGGTAGAGGCTCTTGTCCAGGTAATGCCGTCTGTGGAATACATAATGATACTTTCGTTAAGCTTGTCGCTAACGTACCCTTCATTCTTGTCGTCATTGTACCCTGCCACGACAAATGCTCCGTTGCCATACACAACACCGATGGTGTTTTTGGCGAAAACGCCGGGCTGGACAGGAGCTTTTGTCCAGGCAATACCGTCTGTGGAATATGCAATGATTTTGTCTTCAGGCCTGTCGTCATACCCTACCGCGACAAATCTTCCGTTGCCATACACAACACCGATGATGTTTCTGGCGAATACGCCCTGTGCCGGTGTCCACGTAGCCGGATCTGACGGTTCCTTCACCGTTACGGTGAAGGACGCTCGCTTGCCCAGGGCTTCCACGATCACCGTCTGGTTACCCTGTACGTTGGTATCGAAGCCGGACACGTATTCCGGCGTTACCGGAGCATCGCCCGCGCCTTGCCATGTGCCCATTACTTCCAGTCCCGCGAGGTCCAGCGGCTCGCCTGGAAAATAGCTTGCCCTGGCAGGCGGCTTGGTTATCCTGATGCCGGTGAGCGCCGCCACGGTTACGGTAAAAGCCGCGGTCTTTCCATAGTATTCCGCCGTAACGGTCTGTGCGCCAAGGGTATCCTTGTTGTAGCCGGAAATACTCACCTCATTCCCCCGCACAGCGCGGGGCGTAATCATGTCGCCGTAGGATGCCGTAACGCGCAGGTCTGAGCGATCGATGTCCATACCCTGTCTGGCGGTGGCGGGCGCCTGGTCGATGGCGATGCTTTCCACGCCTATCACAGTAACCGTATAAGTTGCCGTGACTGCCTTGGGCTGGGAAAAAAGCCCGCCCCCACCCCGGTATTCTACGGTGATGGTTTGCTCGCCGGTCCGGTCCGGGTCATAGCCTGTTACCTTGATGCCCGAGTCGCCGGAGAGGTCTCTTGTCTCCCCTTTCTCCGTGGCGCCGGTAACCTGAAGTCCCTCGTAGGTGAATTCCTCGCCCTGGGCGAATACAGTCTTGGCCGGCGGTATAACCGCTATCGACTGGAGGGTAGTACATCCGCCCATAATGATGACTGCCGCCGCCATAAGCGGCAGCCCGATTGTGAGGAGACCTGCGGCCCGTCCGCCGTTCCCCCCTTTGCTGTTGCGTGTTTTCATAAAATACTCCTTTGCGGTCTTTCCCGCCGTCAAATTTGTGTATGTTTATCCGCCCAGGTAACGGGTAACATCTGTTTTTATTCTTGAATGGGGAAATTTGACCTGTTCTTGGTGGAAATTGACAAAAATACCGTAGCCCATGGTAAATTAAGTCCCCAGCTCTACGAAAGAGCCGCCAGGGAATGTAAGTGTTGTTTAGTAGATTTTTTTTGCGCTTATGTGTATAATATGAGCCCGGAGCCCGGAGCCCGGAGCCCGGAGCCCGGAGCCCGGATTCTGTCTTTATGTCTGCCCTTGCCGGAAACATGGAGACATTGTCGCATATACTAAAAATTTGTACAATAGCTCTTTCCTGAAACGGTAAAAACAAGCCTGAAAAACCCTCTGGCAAGACCATAAAGTCTCAATTTTCGGATATAAGTGCCGGAGCTCCAACCGCTTTTCCACTAATGGTTAAGGGAAAGTAAAGGCGAAAAAGGGAAGAAAGTTTAGTGCGCTGCCTCTCCCGCTCAACGGTTTCTTGGGCTCGTCATTTTGTCCGGGCCGCCCGCTTTTTCGCCGCCGGCTCTACCCCGGCAAGCTCCCGCACGGCCTTGATCAGGTCCGCGTCGGCGGCGATCTCCGACAGGGGGGCCGGGAGCCGCCAGGTCCAGTTGAAGTCGTTGAGGCTGCCGGGCACATTGATCCGCTCCGAGGCCGGGTCTTCGGCGTACCAGCGGGGGGAAAGGTGCATGAGGTCCTGAATCTGGAAGACCCGGAAGCGGGAGGCCGCGGAGGCGCAGCGGGAAAGGATGACCTTTGCCGCGCCGGGGTTGTAGATTGCCGGCAGGGAGGGGACGCCGATGAAGCGGCAGAAAGCCTCCTGGTCCGCCTCCCGCTCCCACCACTCCCTCAGGGTGGAGCTGTCATGCACCGCCGGGGTACAGACGCTGAGCTCGGGATAATCGCTGAAGGGGTAGTAGGGCTCTCCCTCGGCGTCCCAGTCGCGGTGCCAGCGGACCACCCGGAGGCCCAGAATGCCGAGTTTGGCCAGCACCTTGGGCACGCAGGCGGGAACCGCCCCCAGGTCCTCCGCGCAGGGCAGCATGGAACTCGACTCCTTGAGCATGGTGAGCAGTTTCAAGCCCTGCTTTTCCCAGATCTTCTCCGAATCCTTCCGGTGGCGCTCCACCAGGGCTTCAAGCTCCTCCCGTTCCGGCAGGGAAAGGCTTGCATAGGCCCGGGTTTCCCGGTAGAGCCAGGCCGGTGAAAAGCTGTCCTTTTGATATTCCACAAAAACCCGGTTATGCCAGGCCCGGATCAGGTAATCCCGGGCGGCGGGGTGAAGGTCCAGGGCCTCAATATCCTGCTCGCAGGAGAGGGAGTCCTTGAAAAGCCAGAGCTCCTCCCCGCCTATGCGGTCCAGGGCCCCGGTGAAGGCCCGCCCGGCCTCGGCGGCGATGCTTTCCTCGCTGTAGGGCCCGCCCCAGCCGGCGCGCAGGGCCTCCCAGACCTCCCCCGTGGGCACGTGAGGCCGGGAAAGCCAGCGGATCCGGTCGCCGTCAAAGCCGAGCCCGGCAAGTTCCTCTTGCGTGACGGGAATGTAGGGGTTGAACCAGCCCAGGGCGGAGGTATTGTCCCGCTGCGACGAGGTCCAGATTCTGAAAAAGCCCAGCACATGATCGATGCGGTAGGCTTGATAGTATTTTTCAGCGGTCTTGAGGCGGAGGCGCCACCAATCGTAGTTGTTTTTTTCCAGAACCTCCCAGCGGTAGGTGGGGAAGCCCCAGCGCTGGCCGTCGGGGCTGTACATATCCGGCGGGGCCCCGGCGGACTCGCCGGTGTTGAAGTAGTCCCGATGGGCCCAGACATCGGCGGAGTCCTCGTTGATCAGTATGGGAAGGTCCCCCTCAAGCAGTATGCCCCGCTCAGCCAGGGCCCGGGCGGCCTTGGAAAACTGCGCGTCCGCCGCCTCCTGGACCCAGACCCAGAAGAGGTGCTCGTCCCGCAGATCCCCGCTGTTCCAGAGCTCCGTTATTTCCCGCTCCGTAACCTGCCGGTAGCGGTTCCACTCCTTCCAGCTCCGCTCCCCGTTGGCCTCCTTGAGGCGGCGGAACACGGCGTACTCGATGACCCAGGGATTCTCCCCTATCCAGGCGGCCAGGGAACCGCCCCGTTCCGCCCGTTTCGCTATGGCCTGCCGGTGCGC
>JAISQV010000278.1 GCA_031273985.1 Spirochaetaceae bacterium
GGGGGGCATTGAGCCCCCCAACAGGGGGCGTTGCGGGGGGTATCCCCCGCATTGGGGGTAGCGGAAGACCCCGCAGGGCCGCAGGCCCGAGGAGGCTGGAGCGTAGGGGGCTCGGCCCCCTCCCCCCTCCCTCTCCTCCCCCCTCGCCACGGCGGGGAGATTTGGGCTACAATGGGGCCGGAGGAATTTGATGTCCGAAGTAAGCGCGTATCAGGGGCCCGCCACCATGGAGAAGATCGCTTCGCTGGCAAAGCGGCGGGGGTTTGTGTTTCAGTCGTCGGAGATTTACGGCGGCCAGTCCGGAGCCTGGGACTACGGCCCCCTGGGGATTGAGCTCAAGAACCG
Organism: Spirochaetaceae bacterium; assembly: GCA_031273985.1. GTDB lineage: Bacteria > Spirochaetota > Spirochaetia > Treponematales > Breznakiellaceae > JAISQV01. Next base: position 346 of record JAISQV010000278.1, read on the forward strand.
CATACAGCAGGTTTGGTGGAAGGAGATGACCCAGCTTCACGACAATATTGTGGGTCTTGACGCGGCGATTCTGATGCACCCCCGGACCTGGGAAGCTTCGGGGCACGTGGAGAATTTTACGGACCCCCTGGTGGACTGCAAGAAGTGCAAGGCCCGTTTCAGGGCGGACCAGATACCGGAGGAGAATCTTGCGCAGAAAAAGTGTCCCGACTGCGGCGGCGAGCTTACGGAGACGCGGAAATTTAATTTGATGTTCAAGACCAGCATAGGCGCGGTGGAGGATACTTCCGGGATCATCTATCTCCGGCCCGAAACAGCGCAGGGAATCTACGTGAACTATAAAAATATTATCCAGTCCAACCGGATGAAGATTCCTTTCGGCATAGCCCAGGTGGGCAAGGCTTTCCGCAATGAAATTGTTACCAAGAATTTTATTTTCCGTACCTGCGAATTTGAGCAGATGGAGATGCAGTACTTTGTAAAGCCGGGCACGGATACGGAAACGTTCAACGCATGGCGGGAACGGCGCTGGGCCTACTACGGGAAGCTGGGCGTTGACATGGAGCGCCTCCGCTGGCACCGGCACGGCCCGGACGAGCTGGCCCACTATGCCCGGGACGCCTACGATATTGAGTACCTCTTTCCCATGGGCTGGCGGGAACTTGAGGGGATTCACAACCGGGGGAACTACGATCTTTCCCGGCACATTGAGTATTCCGGCAAGGATCTGCAGTACATCGATCAGGACAACAATAACGAGCGCTACATTCCCTGCATCATAGAAACATCGGCGGGCCTTACCCGCACCCTGTTGATGATTCTCTGCGACGCCTACGATGAGGAAAAGGTTGCGGAAAAGGACGGCGGGGACGGCGATCTGCGGACGGTGCTGCGCTTCCACCCCTCCCTGGCGCCGGTAACAGCAGCGGTGCTGCCGCTGATGAAGAAAGACGGCCTGGCGGAGCTGGCAACGGAGATCAGGGATGAACTGAAAGAAGATTTTACTACCGACTACGATCAGGCCGGGGCCATCGGGCGGCGCTACCGGCGGCAGGACGAGGCGGGCACCCCCTTCTGCATCACGATAGATTATGAATCGAAAGAGAACGGCACCGTGACGCTGCGCTTCCGGGATTCCATGGAGCAGGTCCGCCTTCCCCGCGCCGCCCTCGCCGCCCGCCTCCGGGAAGAGATCAGGAACTACCGGCGGGTAAAACAGGGGTAGCAAACCGCGAAGGCGCAGAACGAAGAATTTTAACCACGAAGGCGCAGCGAGGTGAAGAAGCTTAAAGAAAGAATTTAACCACGAAGGCGCACAAAGGACACAAAGGGAAGAGAAGAAGGAGGAATTCAACCGTGTAAATTCTTCATTCCTTCGTGCTCTTCGTGTCCTTTGTGGTTTTTCTGGACTTTTCTTCCTTCGTGCGCCTTCGTGTATCCTTCCGCGCCTTCGTGTAAATTCTTCATTCCTTCGTGCCCTTCGTGTCCTTTGTGGTTTTCTTCGACTTCTCTTCCTTCGTGTATCCTTCCGCGCCTTCGTGTAAATTCTTCATTCCTTCGTGCTCTTCGTGTCCTTTGTGGTTTTTTTCGACTTCTCTTCCTTCGTGCGCCTTCCGTGCAGACGCCCTGTTGGGGGGCTCAAGACCCCCGCAGGGGGCCGCTCAGTACACTGCGTAGGGCTCTATCTCGGTGATTTCCACGCGGAAGCGGGCGGAGGCGGCCCATTGGCCCTGGTCAAAGTAGAAGCGGGGGAACTCGGCCAGGGCCAGGCGGCCCCGCGCGGCCCTGGGCCTGTTCCGCTCCCGGCCCCGGAGCAGTTCCCGCAGTCCCGTCAGGGCGGCGTCTTCCAGGGCGGCTTCTTTCCCCGCAAGCCAGGAGGCCGCCTCACCGGGCCAACTGAGGGGGGCCCGGCCAGTGGCCTGCATGGTGCGGAGCTGCCCGGAACGCCACTGCTCCATGCGCCGCCTTTGGGAATCGCTCAGGCGGTAGTCCGCCCAGAGGGAGAAGCGCTGGCCGTCCAGCCGGGCGTCGGTAACCCGCAGCCGGGCGTCGCCGGCCCCCAGGCCCCCCCGCCTTTCCAGCGCCAGGTCCGGCGCCGTGCCCCGGGCCCGCTCCCCCACCTCGCAGGTAAAGTCCCAGCCGTAGATCATCGCGGCAAAAAGGAAGGAAGTCTCCTCCAGCGCCCGCCGCCTCACCGTTTCCGCGTCCAGGGGGTAGGCATCCTCCGGGGAAAGGGCGTAGAGGGGCTCCCGGTCCACAAAAACCTGCCCCCTGAGCACCTCCTGGGCACTCCCCGCGTGGGCCAGGAGGATCAACACTGAAAGGAAAAACCGCCGGGGCATATATTACTATCGGCCAAAACCGCCGGGGCTGATACTCCCAAGGCATATTACGCAAGGGTTTCAAGAATAAAGAATTTAACCACGGAAAACACGGACAGCACGGAAGAAGAAAGAGAATAAAGAATTTAACCACGAAGGCGCGCCAAGGCGAAGAAGGGAAGTCAACCACGAAGGCGCACAAAGGACACAAAGGGAAGAGAAGAAGGAATTTCAACCACGTGTAAATTCTTCATTCCTTCGTGCCCTTCGTGTCCTTTGTGGTTTTTTTGGACTTTTCTTCCTTCGCGCGCCTTCGTGTATCCTTCCGTGCCTTCCGTGGTTAATATTCTCTTCCTTCGTGCCCTTCGTGCCCTTTGTGGTTTTTTTGGACTTCTTCCTTACGCGGGTCCCCGGTTTTACCAAGCTTTTACCCCCGGCCCCCGTGCCTTTTACCCGCCCTCCGTATGTTGTGGTCGAGCCCCGCGGCGGGGGGCCGGCCAGGCGGGTACACGCTGCCGGGCCTTTCCAAAATGACCGTTTTGGAGAATACGGGGGGAATTGGGCGAAAAAGCATACTTTTACCGCTTTTTCTACCGTCAATCCAAAAACCGCCCATGTTTGGGAGTTGGTTCTGCGTATAGTGATAGTATGACTTACAGGGGGGAGGCAGAAATACAAGGGATCAAAAATTATCGTTTGTATCCGTATTGTTGACTTTTGTTTGGTTATACGATACATTCCTTTTGGTTTGTAGTGATTTTGTATGTTTATAACAATTTTGCCAGAGAACTGGGATCAAGGATTGGCGGTTCCTGGGGTATTGACTATATGCAAAATATGAGTAAATACTTAGGAATAGTATATTTTTATGAAGGAGAATAGTATGAAAAGGATCATCGTATTTCTTTTGGTACTAGCGGCTGGGACGGCGCTGTCCGCCCAGGAATTCAAGTGGAGCGGCTACTTCAACAGCGGACTGGGAGTGGTTGCGACAGACGTGGAGGGGATAGACCTTTTCGCCAAGGCCTTTGGGAATGACGCGGAGCAGAACGGGTTCCGGTTCCGCCTCAACGGGGACTTTACCAATGCGGATGCCAACGCGGGCGTCAGTTTCCGCTTCCAGGCCCAGGCCACGACATTCGCCCAAAACGCCGCCGCCACCGCCACCACAGCCCTGGGTTACTTTTCCCTGCCCTACGCGTACGGCTGGCTCAAGTTCCTCAACGGGATCATTACCGTCAAGGGCGGCATCGTGGATGACGGCACCTGGAATTCCGCCGGCTACCTCCTGGGGCGGCCCGGCGGGGATCAGTCGGAGGGGCTCGGCGCCCTGCTCAGGATCAGCCCCGTTACGGGCCTTGACCTGGGCGCCGGCGCCTATGTCAATTCGCTCCTGGGCGGCGGCGCCAATAACTTTCTGGCGCTGCCCTTCGGCGATGGAAAAGAACTGGATGATGTGAAGTACACCTTCAACCTGGGCTACACCGTGCCGGACCTCCTCAAGGTTGTCGCCAGTTTCCGGCCGGAAAGCGCTACCGGAAACGCCGCGAGCAGCAGGGCGATAATCGGCGTAAGCATCCTTGCCGTTCCCGGCTTGACGGCGATTCTGGAGGGGGAACTCGACAAACTCCAGGATTTCAGCAACATCGGAACCATTAGCGTCTACGAAACCCTGGGCTACAAGATCGGAGACCTCGGCTTCGGCCTCAACGCTGCGGAGTATCTGACCCAGGTGGACGGCGCCGACATCAGCATTGAAGCGGCCCCCTGGGTGTCCTACACCCTGGGCAACATCGTTCCCCGGCTGGACGTAACGTACTTCCTCGGCGGCACAACAACGGTTGCGTCGGCCAACACCTATGGCCGGCTGACCAGCTACGCCACAAGTCCCGATGCCGACAATAGGGTGCTGAGCGTCCGGCCTTCGGTCAAAATCAATGTAGGCAGCGCCTTCGTGGAACTGGGGGACGTTGTCTACCTCGTGAACACGGCGGCGGCGGACTCATTCTGGAATGTGTTCTACGTTGATTTTAAGTGGTCCTTCTGAGGCCCGGACATAGGTGAGCCCCTTTCAAAACCAGGCGTTTTGAGAGGGCCGCTGCCGGAAGGATCATTACAGGAAGTAAGGGCCGCCCGTAACCCCGGGCGGCCCTTTTTGTTCCAGGCTGCTAGCTTCCGTCACCCAGGCCCGGCTCCTTCGCCCGTTCCAGACTGGGAAGCCCCAACTGCCGGGCGAATAAAGCGGCTTCGGTACGGTTGCGCACCCCCGTTTTTGTATAAATTGACGACAGATAGTTCCGTATCGTGCCATGGCTCAGTTTAAGGGTTTGGGAAAGCTCCCCCCTGGAAAGCCCCTGCCCTATACAGGCAAGGAGCCGCAGTTCCTGCCGGGACATCCGGGCAACCAGATCGGAACCCGCCCGTTTCTGCGGTCCCTTTTCGGCGAAAACCGGCATCTCCGAAAAACCGCGGAAGGCCAGCTCCATCGTATTGGGGTTTATTACGCTCCATCCCTGCATCACCAGGTTTATACCCGCAAAAATCATATCCCCCGGCAAGTCGTCAAAATAACCCCTGGTTCCGGCCTTTATGTCCTGCCTTTTTGCAGCGCCGGAGCGCTTCAGGTTGGAAGTCAGCAGGATGATCTTTGTTTGCGGCGACCAAAAGAGCAGGGAAGTGATGCTCTTTCCCCGATCAAACAGGGGCGTCTTCTCATCCACCAGGACAATGTCCGGTTTATGCCTCTGCATCAGCCGTATTGCATGGTACCCATCCTGTCCCACACCCACAACCTTGTAACCTGACCGGCTGCTCAACAGTGTTTCAAAGTACTTTCGGTCCCGCTCCGTCTCCATAAGAACAACAATACGAACCATAACCAGCTCCCAATAAAGCAGGTTGGCCTTCCGAATTGGCGCGTCCACAGGCGGCCCCCCATGAAGGCAGTCTTAGGCGGTTAAACTAACTCCCTTCGACTTTCCTACAGTATGTCGTATAAAGCTGTTTCGTTGTGTTTGTTTTTGTGCAAAAACATTACAATTGTCATAAACTGTTAGACAAATCGTCATATTGTAAGAAGTACCCCGCAGCCTCCCGGCCCGGCCAGGGGGGCAAAGCGCGTAAAACCCGTAAATCCCGTTGAAAAATACGGAAACCTGGGATAAGCTCTTTTCATTATGCCGGAAGCCGGGCCGGGGAACCGCGCCGTCGTTACAGGTGATTGCTGGGAACTCCTGGCCGCATTCACGCTAAGCGAGGAAGAAACATACCTCGTTGAAACCTGCCTGGATTCTCTGGATCCGGGGCGGCGCATTCCGGCCCAGGAGCGATTCTCCGCAATAAATGCCCTGGGCGCCGCCGTCGCCCGGCTGCCCACGCTGGAGGGGGCCGGGGAGGGAGAGCTGGACAGGGACAGCCTCCTCCAGTCGCTCAAGTCCCTGGCGCCCTCCGCCCGGCCCCTGCATCTGCCGAGCCGCATTGTGGGCGCCCGGAGTTACCTCATCGCCAAGTGTCACGCCTTCTCCATGCTGGCCCTCATGGTCCAGCGCCAGCCCCTCCACCAGGCCCTGCGGCAGGTGATTCTCTCGATCATTTGTACCCTCTTGGCGGAGGATGTCTATTTTTCCTGCCTTGAGGACCCCGGTTTTCCCCTCCCCCTGAAGTACGATCTGGCTGCCGATCTCCTGAGCCTCTGGAAAACCGGCTCCGATATTAGGGTGGCGGCCCATACCCCGGCCCTGGAAGCCCTATGGTCGGCCCGGGATTCCTCGCCCCCCGGTTTCGGCTCCTTCACCGGCGGCAGCGAGCTGGTGCGGCTTTCCATGGACCTGGACGATGACTGGCGGGACTTTCTCGTCTGCCAGTTACAGGACGATGAAACCCTGGCGGCGCTGGAAGAATTTCTCTTTGGCCTTTCCTGGGAGGAAATCCGGGAACTGCGGATGCGCCTCAATGAGGCCGGCATCCACGCGGTGGACCACGACCAGGTCCGGTACTTTCTGGGAGGCCATCCGGCCTACGGCATGGCTCTCAGGACCAGCGACCCGGCCCATGACCGGAGCGGCCGTCAAAACCCCGAAACCATCTACGACTTCTACGTGGACCGCCGGGAAATGGCCGCCCGCCGGAGACTCACCTCCGCACCGGGCCCCCACAGAACCCTGGAGGAAATGTACCTTCGCTTCCGGCTTACCGGCAGGTCCTGAAAAGCGGCTCATTGGTCCTCGTATCTTTCCACCTCATTATACACATATTCAAGTTTGACGCCTGCCTGGCGGAACATGGCCTCGGAGTCGGCGGCATCGTGATAGCGGCGCTGAGCCACGACCCGGACTATGCCGCAGTTGATGATAAGCATGGCGCAGGTCCGGCAGGGGGTCATGCGGCAATACAGCGTGGCCCCCTGAATGGGGATACCCCGCCGGGCCGCCTGGCAGATCGCATTCTGCTCGGCGTGGACGGTCCTTACGCAGTGGGTGGTAACCGTCCCGTCCTCATGGACCGTCTTCTTGAGCTGGTGGCCCGCATCATCGCAATGGGGGAGTCCCGAGGGGGCGCCCACATAACCGGTAACAAGAATCTGGTTGTCCTTGGCGATGACACAGCCCGAGCGACCCCGGTCACAGGTGGCCCGTTTGGCGATGGCATCGCAGACTTCCATAAAGTATTCATCCCAACTGGGACGGCGGTACTCCGCGCCCACAGCGGTCTCATGGGGCATATATCCTCCTTCCCGCCGGGGATTCCGGGCGGCTTGGCCCCAGTGTAGCATAGGCGCGCCGGGACATGAACACTCCGGGGAGCGCTTCGCGCAGGGAGGAGGGATAAGAGGAACAGAGGAGGGGGCCGAGCCCCCTACGCTCCAGCCTCCTCGGGCCTGCGGCCCTGCGGGGTCTTCCGCTACCCCCGTGCGGGGGCGCCGCGGCCCCCCCGCAACGCCCCCCCCATCCCGGAGTTTTGCGCAGCAAAACTCCCAAGCTGAAGCCGCTTTGCGGCTTCAGCAGCAACGCCCCCGGCTTTCAGCCGCGCAAGGGACAATTCCGCGCTGCTGAATAGCAGCGCCTAAATCCTTACCGCTAATTGCCAGACCCAAAGGGGCTGATAGAGCGGAAATCCTTTTTTGCCTCGAAGAGGCAAAAAAGATTGGAGCGATAGCCCGGTCCCCGGTGCGAAGCACCGGGGATGCGCCCTTCTTCCGAATCTGAGCTTGACGCAGTTTCCCGCGATACTTTCAACGTAGTTTCCCGCGAAGCATTTCCGTATAATACCGGGTTTCCAGGCGGTCTTCGGCTATGCCGGCCTCCTCAAGCAGGGCAAAAAGCCGTTTCCGGGCGGCTTTCACCGTTTCAGGATCATCGTCGCCGGCAATAATCTCCAGTTCCAGGAACCATCCGAGGCCCTCCACCTCCAAAAGTTCCACCGTGACGGGCTCTTCCCCCGGAGAACCGGGATAATCCCAGCGGGCGCCCCGCTTCCGCTTGGCCGCGGCGGGCTCAAGGCCGAGAAAACCGAGGAATTCCTCGAAGGCCGCCCTGGAAGAAACCCGGAATTCGATTTCCCGGTTCACCTCGATACCTTCCCGGACATTCTTTGTTTTGAAAGTAACAAGATCGCCGGGACTTTCCTGCGGGGCACTCCGGGCCTCATGCCTGATGCGCAGCGAGGGGGCGCTCCCCTGCGGAAGATGCCAGTAGGCATCCTCCTTGAGGAATTCCCCGGCATAGCGGGCAATGCGGGATAGAATTTCCCTGGTCTGCTCCGGCTTGTCGGCCCAGGCCTTTAGTTCTATTTCGACGGCCACCGGCGTCCTCCCCGCGGCGGGGGCCGGGAATTTCATAAAAGTCCGGGCGCCGCCGCTTTGCTCTAAAATATTTTTTCACTATGTGGTATAATATTATGTCCTTCGAGCGGCAATGGGCAAAAAAGACCACGGCGGCGTTGACGCAGGGAGGTTTTTTTTTTAGTTTGTCTATGTATTAATGAGACGCCGCTCCTTTTGGCGGCGGGGCTCATAAAAACAGCCCAGGGAGCCGAAAATATACAGATATGGGAATTTTGCGTCCTGGTATCTGTATACTTCTGCTCTTCCTGGCTGTGTGCGGTTTTGCGCAGGAACAGATTCATGTGGTGCGGCAGGGGGATACGGTCTATTCCCTGTCCCGCCGCTACGGGGTGGGGGTCGAAGAGATACTGAGCCTCAACGGCATCGCCGACCCCCGGCGTATCCGGGAGGGACAGCGGCTTCGCATACCCCGGAGCGGGACGGAGCAGGCAGCCCCGGACGCGGGGGGCTACCTTGAGTACCGGGCGGTGCGGGGGGACAGCCTCTACGCCCTGGCCCGGCGCCACGGCACCACGATGGACGCGATCAGGCAGGCCAGCGGGCTTGCGGCGGATCATGTGCTCAAGGTGGGGGACCGCCTCCGCATACCCCGCGAAACCCCCGTTGCGGGCAGCCCGGCTACGGGCAGCCCCGCGGCGCCGGGCAGCGGGCCCACCCGGACAACCACTCCGGCGGCGGCCCCGGATCCTTCGACCCCGTGGCCGGTGCGGGCCAGGGAGGTGTCCTATATGACGGGGCGGTCCTATGGGGTGGTCATTTTGGGCCAGCGTTCCGAGCCGGTGAAGAGCCTCACCCAGGGAACGGTGATTTCAGCCGGGCCGTATCGGGGCTTCGGCAGAGTTGCGATAGTGCAGATGACGGGAGGGTATTTTTACGTGTACGGCGGTTGTGAAAGCCTGTCGGTAAAGGAAGGCGACCGGGTTGC
>JAISQV010000189.1 GCA_031273985.1 Spirochaetaceae bacterium
GTTACTTGCGGGGCGCGGGGGGGGGGTGTTTTTTTGGGGGGGGGGGGGGGGGGGGGGGGGGGCGCGGCCCCCCCCCCCCCCCACGGGGGTAGCGGAAGACCCCGCAGGGCCGCAGGCCCGAGGAGGCTGGAGCGTAGGGGGCTCGGCCCCCTCCTGGTTATTCAAGCCTCGAAGCGCCCTTCCGGACTTCCCCGCAAAGCACGGGAGCAAACAAATTTGCCGCGCCCGCCAAAATCCGGGAACGCGGCGTCAGGGCGCATGGCCCGGCCCCTCCGCTTTCCGGTAGACCGACACATAGTCGCCAAAGGAGGCAAGCGCCAGGATTACGGAGAGGGCAAAAGCCGCTACGGCGGCGCCCCGGAACAGGGGGAACAGGATGCCCTCCACCCCAAGGCGGGAAATGCTGGACGCCAGCAACGCCAGGGCGCCGGCAACCATATAAACGACAGATTTGACCTTACCCGCCCAGCGGGCGCCCATGACAACGCCTTTCTTCAGCATGAGGTTACGGACAAACTGAATGGCAAACTCCCGGTACAGTACGAGCAGCAACAATGCCGCCGGCAGGATTCCGTCTACCACAAAGCAGAGAAAATAGGTAACCCGTACCAGTACGTCCGCGAAGGGGTCAAAAAGTTTGCCGAAGTCGCTGACCATCTTGCTGCGGCGGGCAATGGCTCCGTCCAGCATATCCGTCAATTCGGAGACGACAAAGAGAACCCAGAGCACCGGCACGGTCCAGCCCTGGCCCCGGGAAAAGAATACTTCTTCAAGGGCGGGAGGCAGATTGAAGCGCGGCAACAGATACACGATGAAGAAAACAGGCGCCAGATACAGGCGGATAGAGGTTACTTTGTCAGCAGCCGTCATGTGTTTAGTATTATCACAGAGCTTTGCGCCTGTCAATCGGGCTCTGCCGGGTCCGCTGAGAGACAGGCTGCGGAGCGGCCGCTTTTCCTGTTCCGCACAAAACGTAGAGGTCCCCTCACGGTAATTTCTACATTTTTCAGTATTGCCTGATGCAAAATGCATGATACCCTATATCATGGATCATTGAAGATCCGGGACTTTAGGAGGCCGTTATGTTAACAATCAGACAGAATCTTCTGGAAACGATTCACGGGGGCAAGCCGGACCGGTTTGTCAATCAGTATGAATTTCTCAATATGGTGTTTGGGGCCGATCCGATAGGGAGGCAGTTCAACTTCGCCATGCCGGGCAGCGAGGCGGTGATTGCCTGGGGCGTTACCTACCGGTGGCTGGAAGGCCAGCCCGGCGGTTTCCCGGTACACGACGCAGAGCACAAGGTAATCAAGGACATCCGCCGCTGGAAGGAGGTGGTGCACCCCCCCAAGACGATCTTCCCCGCGGCGGACTGGGAGGCCGGGCAGAAGATGTACGAGGCCGTGGACCGGAAGGAATACTTTGCCACGGCCATGGTGGCCCCCGGCATTTTCGAGAACTGCCACCACATGATGGGCATTGACGACTGCCTCCTGAACCTCGCCGAGGAGCCGGAGCTGATGCACGAGCTGATCCGGGTGGTTACCGACTACGAGCTTGGCTACGCGGAGCAGGTCTGCAAGTACCTCAAGCCGGATGCGGTCTTCCACCACGACGACTGGGGTTCCCACATTTCTTCGTTCATGTCGCCGGGGATGTTCGACGAGTTTTTCCTGGAGCCCTACAAGGCGGTCTACGGTTACTACAAGAGTCACGGGGTGGAGCTCATCGTGCACCACAGTGATTCTTACGCGGCGAATCTGGTGCCTGAGATGATAGAGATGGGTATAGACGTGTTCCAGGGCTGCGTGGACACGAACAATGTGCCGGAGCTGATCAAGAAGTACGGCGGGAAGATTTCCTTTATGGGGGACCTGAACAACGGGATTCTGGACAAGGCCGACTGGAGCCGGGAGGAGGTCGCGGCGCTGGTGGAGAAGGTCTGCCGCACCAACGGCAAGCATTACTTCATCCCCTGTCTTACCGCGGGCGGCCCCGGCAGCACCTTCCCCGGCGTTTACGAGGCGGTTACCGAGGAAATTAACCGGATGAGCCGGGAACTGTTCTGAGCTGCACTGGAGGAAGGGGGATAGTTGTGTCATAATCCCGGCATGGAAGAAGCGGCGTCTTACCTTGATGTGCTGAACCCGGAGCAGCGCCGGGCGGTACTCCACCAGGGGAACCCGCTGCTGATTCTGGCGGGGGCCGGTTCCGGCAAGACCCGGGTTATTACCACGAAGATTGCTTACCTGATCCGGGAGTGCGGGGCCGAGCCGGGCTCCATTCTGGCGGTTACGTTCACGAACAAGGCTGCGCGGGAGATGGCGGAGCGGGCGCGGCTCATTGACGAGCGGGCCGGGGGCGCGATGCTCAGGACCTTCCACTCCTTTGGGGCCTGGTTTCTGCGGCGTTACGGTTCCGCTGCGGGGCTCGATCCCGGTTTTACTATCTATGACACCGATGATTCCGAGGCGCTCCTTGCTTCCATCATGAAGGATGCGGGCCGCGTGGATGTGAAGCGGGCCGCGCATGACATTTCGCGGGCCAAGGATTACTGCCTCAGCCCGGAGGACCCGGAGCTGGACCGCATCGATCACCGGCCTGAATTCCGGCGCGTCTACGGGCTCTACGAGGAACGGCTCGCCGCCATAGGCAATGTGGATTTTGGGGACCTTATCAAGAAGCCTGTGGAGATTCTGCGCTCCGCGGCGTCGGTGGCGGAGCGGCTCCAGGAACGTTTCCGGGTCTTTCTGGTGGACGAGTATCAGGATTCCAATGTGGCCCAGTTTGAGCTGCTCAAGGCGCTCTACGGGACGGGGGCCTATCTCTGTGTCGTGGGGGATGACGATCAGTCGATCTACCGCTTCCGGGGGGCCGAGGTGCGTAACATCCTGGAGTTTCCGGAGCGTTTCGCCGGGGCGGACCTGATCCGGCTGGAGCGGAACTACCGTTCCGTGGCCCCGATTCTGAGCCTGGCCTCTTCCGTGGTGGATCATAACCGGGACAGGCTGGGGAAAACCCTCAAGGCGGAGCGGGGTTCCGGCAAGACGCCCACGCTGGTCTTTCTTGCCGATCAGGAGGCCGAGGCGGCTTTCTGCGCGAAGCTTATCACCAATTCCCTCGCGGGAAGCTCCGCCCCGGCGAAGGCGCGTTACACGGATTGGGCGATCCTCTACCGTACCCACGCGCAGTCCCTAGGGTTTGAGACGGAATTTCTCCGGCGGCGTATCCCCTACCGTATCGTGGGCTCCCTGAAATTCTACGAGCGGGAGGAGATCAAGGACGCCCTGGCACTCCTGGCCTTTATGATGAATCCCCGGGACGAGGTGGCCTTCCGCCGGGTGGTGAACAAGCCCGCCCGGGGGGTCGGCGAGGCTACGGCGGGCCGGGTGATCGAGGAGGCCCTGGGGGATCTTTCCCGCTCCGCCCTGCCGGACGATCCCGCCGCGCCGGAGGGCGCGGTACCGGAAGACACAGCGCCGGAGGGGGCCGGGCCGGAGGACCTGAGAGGCAGCCTCGCACACGCCGCCCGGCGGATCATGGGCTCCCTTCCCGCCCGTGCCCGGGCCGGCCTTGAGGCCTTTCTGGCGGCTCTGGACGCGGGGCGGGCGGAACTGGACGCGGCTTCCCAGGAGGGGGCCGGGGGGCCGCGGGGGACCCGGCGGGGAGGGCACAGGGCCCCTGGCGGGGGGCTCCGCTCCGGGGAGGGGCTCTCCCGCTGCCTCGTGGTGCTCCTCGATAAGGCGGGGATAGCCGAATACTACTCCGCCCGGGACGAGGCAGACGGAAACAGCCGGCTGGGCAATTTGCAGGAGCTGGTCAACGGGGCAAGCCTCTATGCGTCCAACCGGGAGGGGCTGGCGGAATTCCTGGAGCACATAGAGCTGGACCGCTCCCTGGAAGGGGGGGAGGAAAA
>JAISQV010000296.1 GCA_031273985.1 Spirochaetaceae bacterium
ATTGATGTTCCCGGAGGGCTGGAGCGAATCTTCATCATCGAGGAGCTGCTGGACCTGGTGAGGGAGGACGAGCCCGGCGGGGGGGAGGGCACGCTGGAGGACCCGCTGCTGCCGGAGCCCTCGCTGCTGCCCAGGCAGTACAATATTACCTACCTGAATGTGCTGATCCGCGATCCGCTGTGGGTCTTTGTCTTTTGGGAGATAAAGGCCGCCGACCGGGAGGCCTGGGAGAAGGCCGGGGATTTTGGGGGCTACTTTCTTAAAGTTTTTCCCGTGGACCGGACGGGGCGGCCCACCATAGAGGCTTTGACGCCCTTTGTGGTGAGCGTGGGGGCGGACGATAACTCCCGGTATCTGGGTTTCCCGCCGCTGGAGTGGAAAGCCTCCGAGCCCAGGGCCCCCGAGAGCAGGAGCGCCGCTTCGTGGTTCAGGGTGGAGCTGCGCCGCCTCATGGGGGAGGCGGAGATACCTGTTGTCCAGGCGGCGCCCTTCAGGCTGCCCGCCCTGCTGCCCCCGCAGGGGGAATGGTCCGGGCAGAGCAGGCTGCGTATTCTCTCCGGGCTGGACGATATTCCGGTGCTGCGTAACGCCGACCGGCTTTCAAGGGCCCATTCGGGCCAGGCCCGCCGATGAACCCCCGGGTGGTTTCCATCGTTCTTAACGCGCATCTGCCCTTTATTCCCAGGCCGGATTTTCCCATGTCCTGGGAGGAGCCCTGGTTCTTCGAGGCCCTCTCCGAAACCTATATTCCCCTTCTGGAAGTTTTGGATCATCTTGACGCGGATCATGTGCCCTTCAAGCTGGGGCTTTCCCTGTCGCCGGTGCTCTGTCATTTATTGAGGGACGAAACGCTGCTTTCCCACTATCTGGATTATGTGGACCGGCAGATAGAATTCGGCGCGAGGGAGCTGGCGCGGACCGTGGGGGATTCCCTGCTGCACCCCCTGGCCAGGGCCTACTACGACCGGGTGCTGGACCGGCGTATCCTGTTCACGGAACGTTACGAGATGGATATTCTCAAGGTGCTGAATCTTTATCAGAAGAAGGGGCGCGTCGAGATTCTTACCACCTCGGCGACTCATTGTTTCCTGCCGCTCTATGCGGCCAGCCCCGAGGCTGTGCGGGCGCAGCTTGAGGTGTCGATCAGCTCTTACCGGGCTATTTTCGGCAAGAATCCCCAGGGCTTCTGGCTCCCGGAATTCGGCTGGTGCGCGGAGCTGGATTCTTTTCTCCGGGCCTACAACTTCAGTTACACCATGGCGGAACCCCACGGGGTGCTTATGGGGGAGGGAGAAGCCCGGCGGGGCTGTTTCTATCCGGTAAAGACCCCCTCCCAGATGTTTGTGCTGATCCGGGACCACTACGCCCACCGGGATATATTCGATCCCGTGTCGGGCTACTGCGCCTCCCCGGTCTATCTGAACTGTTACCGCGATGCCGGGTACGAGCTTGACCGGGGCCTGGTGGAGTCTTTCCGGGGGGAGCTGGGGGCGCGGATTCCCACGGGGCTCAAGTACTGGGCCCAGGGAAGGGAGGGGGAGGAGCGGGGAATCTACGATCCCCAGCGGGCCCAGGCCGAGGCCCGGATGCACGCTCGCTTCTTTCTGGACAACCGGATTTCCCGGCTGTTTCAGGCGGGGGAGTACATGACGGAGACCCCCATCAGCCTCTGCGCCTGCAACGCGGACAATCTGGGCCGTTTCTGGCACGAAGGCTTTACCTTTCTGGAAACGGTTTTCCGGGAGGGGGCCGATCGGGAGGAGATTCAGTTTATGAATCCCCAGGACTATCTCTTCAAGCAGGGACTCCCCGGCATGGAGACGGTGATTCCGGAATTTTCTTCCTGGGGAACCAACGGCTACGCCGAGACCTGGCTGGATTCCTCAAACGACTGGATGTACCGCCACACGCTGCGCTCCCTGGAACGGATGGTGGAGCTGGCGGAGCGGTTCCCCAACGATTCGGGGCTCAAGGAGCGGGCCCTGAATCAGGCGGCGCGGGAGCTGCTTTTGGCCCAGTCCTCCGACTGGCCGCGTATGCTCTACCGTCAGGAATTTCCCGATTACGCGGAGAACCGTGTCAAGATGTTCCTGCGTAACTTTACGACGATCTACGAGGCCCTGGGCAGCAGCTATATCAGTACCGAATGGCTGACCACCCTGGAGCGCCGCCACAACATATTCCCCCACCTGAACTACCGGGTTTTCCGCCGGAAAAAGTAGCCGCATGATAAACGGCCCAGGCGCTGAATGGGGGGAAGCGGCGAATCTTTTTCCGGCTTCCGGGGGATTCGTTTTTAACGGGGTCATCCTCCTCGTCCCGGCCCTGATCCTGCTCTGCCTTGCCTGCGCGGTCTTCCTCGCCAGGGTGCTGGCGCGGCGCCTCGCCGACAGGGCCGTGGCAAGGGCCCAGGCCGAGGCGCTGCTCCGGGGGACCGCCCTGCCGGGGGAGCGGAAACAGTTGTCCCGCAGGGTCCGGCGGAACGGAGCGCGGCTCCCCTTCAAACTGAGCTCCTTCACCGCCATCCTGGTGCTGTTCCTCGTGGTGGTGGTTTCGCTGCCCCTCTTTCTCTGGATGACCCGGAGCCGCCGGGAGCTTCTCTTCGAGGGGCTGAGGGGCCGCGCCGCGCTGTTCATCGAGAGTACCGCCGCGTCCTGCCGCGTGCCCCTGCTCCGGGGGGACGCCGCGCTTCTGGGGGAACTGCCGGATCGTTACGATTCGCTTCCCGAAGCCCGCTGGGTTACCGTCACGGAAATAACCGAGGCCGGGGGCGTCTACGGGGAGCGGCTCTGGGCCAGCAACGACCCGGATATTGCCTTACGGATAGACACTCCGGAGCCGGGCGTTTCACGGTTCAGCGACGGGCTTTCCCCCAGGCTTGGGGAGATACTCCGGGAGGCCGGCGCCGCCGCTTCGGAGCCGCCCTTTGACAGCGGTATCCCCGAATCCACGGGGGCCCTGCTCAGGGACCTTTTCAACTATGCCCGCAGCGGCCCGGCCCCGGCGGAGAACCGCAGGTACCTTTTCTACGGGCCGGTGCGGGACGGCGCTCTGGTCCTGGGCCTCGTGCGGGCGGAGGTGGACACAGGCTTACTGTTGGAGGAGATACGGCGGCGGCGGCAGGATATGCTGGTGTTGATCCTTGCCACGGCGCTGACCGCGGCGGTGATAGGGATCACGGGGGCGCTGCTGCTGTCGCGCCTTGTTATCGTTCCCATACGCCGTCTGGTGAATCATGTGGAATTGATCCGGGACACGGAAAATATGGCGGCCCTGGACGGCGTGGATCTGCGGATCAGGTCCAGGGACGAGCTCGCCCTGCTGGGCAACACGATCAACGATATGACGAAGAGTCTCGTCCGGGCGGCCCAGGCCTCGGAGGATCTTACCATAGGCAAGGAGCTGCAGAAGAAGTTCATTCCCCTCGAGGCCGACCGGGAGGGGAACAAACTTACCACGGGCTTCCGGGAGACGCCCCAGGCCCGGTTCTTCGGCTACTACGAGGGGGCCAAGGGTGTGTCCGGGGACTACTTCGACTATCAGGACCTGGACGGCCGCTACTATGCCGTCATCAAGTGCGATGTCGCCGGGAAGGGAGTCCCCGCCGCGCTGATCATGATCCAGGTAGCCACGATGTTCCTCAACTACTTCAACGACTGGAGGGCCGATGAGGAGGGGATGCATATAGAAAAGGCGGTCTACCAGATAAACGAATTCATCGAAGCCCTGGGCTTTACGGGCCGTTTCGCCGCCTTCGCCCTCTGCCTCTTCGATTCCCGGACAGGCTTACTGCGTTTCTGCAACGCCGGGGATAATGTGGTGCACTGGTACGACGCATCGGAGCGGAAAATGAAGAAGCTCACCCTGCGGGAAAGCCCCGCCGCGGGGATCCTCTCCAACGATATTGTGGACAGCCGGGGCGGCTATACGGTCCAGAGCATGAAACTCGACCGGGGCGACATTCTCTTTCTCTACACCGACGGGATCGAAGAGTCCAAGCGCAGCTTCCGGGACGAAAGGGGCCGTGAAATTCGCTGCAACGCCGGGGGCCTCCACGGGAACCACCGGGCCGGCGATTCCGCCGAGGAGATGGGGCGGGAACGGGTTGAGGCGATCATCAACGCGGTGATGAACCGGGAGCGCTTCCGGCTGCGCAAGTACCATGCCCCCAGGGGCGGGGCGGACTTTGAGTTCGACTTTAGCTCCTGCTCCGGGGAGGTGGACGAGGCGGTGCTGGCGCTGGCCTCGGCGGAAAAAGTGTTCCGCCTGTACCGGCGGGGCGCCGAAAATGCCGGGGAGGGAAGCTACCGGGTTCCGGTGGACCGCAGGGTGGATCAATTCCTGCGCCGGCATCTTGTCCGCTACGAAACCTACTCCCGGTCCCAGGCGGAAAATCCCGGCTATCTGTACTATAATGGGATCAGCGAAGATCCCCAGTACGATGATATAGCGATTTTGGGAATCAGGAGGAAGTAGTATGACCTTCGGAGAGCGCATGAAGGAACTGCTGGATCAGGGCGTGGCCGTTTCAAAGGA
>JAISQV010000010.1 GCA_031273985.1 Spirochaetaceae bacterium
TAACATTAAATAGTAAAAGTGTTGATTTTTTTAAACGCTATGCGGAAAAAAATAATATAAAATATCAAACGATGATAAATGAGGTGTTAGATTTGTATGTGCAGAAATATAAAAATAGAATAAAACTATAAAAAGCCGCACTGCGCATAACAGGCCTGTTTACGCTTCGCCGCCAGTAGGCGGCTCGGGCTACGCCGGAACGCTTAACCGCAGCGCTCCCCGGCCTTCTCCCGGAACCGGGACCTGTATCTCCGCTGCGGCTACGCGCCGCTTAACGCGGCGCTCCTCCTCCACTCCGTACAGGCCCCGATTTTTTTTACAGAACTCAGGGACGGACAAGCCGGAACCCGAAGTGGCTGTCCCGGAGCGACGGCGCAAAGAAGTTCCGAGCGGCCGAACGCAGGCTCTGGGCGCTGCCGTCCCAACTGCCGCCGCGCAGAACCCGGTGCGAGCCGGAAGCGGCCCCCGCAGGGTCGGTCTGAGCGCCGCTTGGATACGTGCCGTACCAGTCCCAGCCCCATTCCCTTACGTTTCCATGCATATCGTACAGGCCCCACGCATTTGCCGCCCCGCTCCCCGCATCCCAGGTCCTCTCCCGGGACTGCCCCTTCGCGTTGCCGTTGTACGGATAGTTCCCGTCATAATTCGCCTGGCTTGTCGTGATGTTGTTCCCGGTGCTGAACGGGCCGCTTGTCCCCGCGCGGCACGCGTATTCCCACTCCGCCTCGGTAGGCAAGCGGTAGCCGTTGGCGTTCCGGTTCCATGTTACAGTATCCCCGTTCCGCGTGTACGCCGGCGTCAGGCCCTCCCGCCGGCTCCGCCTGTTGCAGTAGTCTATGGCGTCATACCAACTGACGTTTTCCACCGGCAGGTTATCCCCCTTCCATTCGCTGGGGTTGCTCCCCATCAGCGCTGCCCATTCCCGCTGGGTTACTTCGTACTTGCCCATGTAAAAACTGCCCACCGTTACGCGGTGCTGTACCTCATCATTATCCCTATTTACTTCCCCTGCGGGGTTGCCCATGGTAAAGGTTCCGCCGTTTATGCGGACAAAGTTGTCGGGCAGGGGATTCACCGGCACGGCTGCTGGCTGTACGGTCGCCGCCGCCGGCGCGGGCTGGGGCGGCACGGCGGCAGTCAGCACCGTTACCATCGGTGACTTGGCGCTCTCAAGCCCGTCCCTCACCGAAGCTACCCAGAAGTAGTAGGCGGTTCCGCTGGCCATGCTGTTTACATTCATGGAAGTCCCGGCAGTCAGATTGCCCAAAGGTTCCGCGCCGGAGGGGTCATTCCGGTTACTATAATAAACCTTGTAACTTATGCCGGACCCCGCGCTGTCCCAGGACAGGGTTACGCTATCGGTTCCCGGCGTTCCCGCGCGGACATTAAGGGGGGCCTGGGGCGCGGTTGTAGGCTGAGGGGCCGGAGCCGCCGGCGCGGGCTGGGGCGCGGGTGCAGGCTGGGCCGCGGGCGCGGCGCGGACAATGCTGTACCGCGGGTTTGTGCGGAAGGTCCCGCCTATCCAGGGGCTCTGGCTGTTATCGGTGCTGCGGTAAACATCCGCGGAAATATCCTGCAGCACAAGGGTCAGGGGTTCGGCCTTGTCTATGTGCCTTAAAAAGGCTTCCGTAAAGGGGCTGTTCCGCCCGCCTTCGCCGTCCTGGGCCACCTGCCCCTGCGCCGTGGAATACATTACAATTATGTCGGCCGGCGTCGAAACTATTACCGCAAGCCCCCGGGTCCCCCGGGTCGCCGCCAGCTGCGGGGTGTTGCGGCAGGCGTCCAGGACCACCACATTTACGGTATTTCCCGCCTCCTCCAGCGTTGCGAGCAGTTGGTCCGCCGGATAAGACGAAAATTTCAGGCTGGACCTGCTGGCGGGGTCCGCGTTTAAGGGCACCAGATAGTTTAAGCCGTCAATCTGCACCCCGTGCCCTGCGTACCAGAAAAAGCCTTCGTTAGCCGTATTGGCCGAAAGGCGGCGGCGGTACTGATCAACGGCCTCGCTCATCTGTTGAAGGTTAAGGTTGGTTTTAAGGTCCACCCGGTACCCCAAAGCCCTGAGTTTGTTTGATACCGCGGTGGCGTCGGCGACGGGATTCCGCAACGGCCCTATAGACGCCGGATAGTCGTTGTTCCCTATGACCAGGGCGTACTTCTGCTGGGCCGCCAGGGCCCACAGGGGGGCAAGAAGCGCAACCGCGAGCAACAGAGGTTTATATGCTCTCATACTGCCGTCCTTCCGGGGAGTGTAGCATGACTGTATAGTTTACGCTATATGGAAATCGCGCATACCTGGGCAGTTACACATTACGGCTCTATTGTATAGGTAACTCTGGCCGTTGCCACAGGGTGCGCGGTTGTTTGGGTTTCCTCGTTTTCAACAACCAGGCCGCGGGTAACCGCATAGCCGGATAAGGGCGCGGCGGCGTTTTGGCGGCCCATGGTAAAAGGAACGTCATAGGCCGCAACGAGAATAATTTCCTGCCCGTAAGGTTTCGTCATCCTGAACCGCGTGTTGTCGGGAATCTGCCGCGTCCGGCCCGCCCCAATAAAGTTGTTGTCCCGGGAAGACGCGGGATAGATAACCTGTATATTTCCGTTTACGTCAATGTGGGATACTTTGAAATAAGCGTCTTGCTCCGAATAAATCCGTATGCTCATGTAATCGCCGTCATGATAACCGCCGTTTGCCCTGTCGGTCTGAACCGTAAACCGGAAGGGGTTACCGGCGCCGGCATAGAGCGCGTTTGCCATATTGACGGCATCGCTTTCGGCGGCCGGCCTTTCGAGCAGGGCGGCAAGGCGGTTGCCGGGCCTAATATTCACGGCCCGCATACTGCTTGTCGCGTGTTCAACATCCGT
This sequence comes from Spirochaetaceae bacterium, assembly GCA_031273985.1. Lineage (GTDB taxonomy): Bacteria > Spirochaetota > Spirochaetia > Treponematales > Breznakiellaceae > JAISQV01. The sequence goes on from JAISQV010000010.1 coordinate 2,866, forward strand.
CGCGTATACCGTCAGGCGGTATTCGCCGCCTGTACGGGCAACTTTGCCGTAAACAAGCGTTTTGGGCCCGAATTGCCGCCCGATTGAAGCCGCCGAAGCATCGCTCACCTCGCCGGACATTTGATAGATTATTTCCTTGTTTATCAGTTCAAGGTTCCGGCGGTCAACCAGCACCAGGGACGAGTTGTCTTCAAAATAAATCCACAGTTCTTCGAAAATATAATCCGAGAGGGTCCGCGTGTCCGCTTCAAAATTGACCAGCGCAAGGGAAGTATGCGGCTCAAGCCTCCCGGTGAAGTACGCCGCGATTTGTTCTATTGCCGCGTCCAGCGGGAGGCTGTCATGGGAATACACGGCAGGGCTCTCCCGCCCCGCCGTTTCCGGCGGCCGGGACGCGCAGGACAGCGCGGCGGCTGCCAGGAGGAGGGCTGCCGCCAAAGGAAGACGAAGGATATGCGGTTTCATGGCGTATCCTTTGTAAAGCCGGTTAAGTTTTTCCCCGGTTCCATGCCTCATTCTATATGAAGGGAGCCGTGTCCGGCAAGCGCCGCTTACTTCGTGTAAAAATCTTCTTCTTTCTTCGCGGGTCTTTTGGCGCGGGTCAATACACAGGAAAAGCTTCGAAGCCCGCGTCCCTGAGGCGCAGAATCGTTCCGTTGACCGATTCCCCCGGAGGGACGGCGACCACGTAGAAATTACTGCCCCGCACCTCCCGGGGAATCACTTCCGCGCTGAAGCCCGCCCGCCGGAGCCGCTCCGCCATGGCCCCGGCGTATTCCTCCCGGCTGAAAAGCCCCGTCTGGAGCAGGGGTGCGGCGGCGGGAACCGCCGGGGGAAGCGCCGCGGGCGCGGGGAGGGGGGCTTCAAAGGCCAGCCCCTCCCGGCCCTGATAGAAGAACCACATGGGCCGGGCAGCGGCGGTGACCGGGGGCTCGTTGTCCCGCGAGAGGATCCCCTCGGGGCTGCCGGGGTGATCCCGGAGGAGCCGCGCCCGGTACTCCTCCCGCCCGGAAAGCCGGTAGAGCGTGTAGAGCAGGGCGGGCCGCCGGCCCGCGTATTCAGGCGCTTCCAGCAGGGCCGCGGGCCCCGTCCCGTCGCCGCTTCGGAAGGCCCCGCCCAGCACGGCCAGGTACTGGGCTTCCCTGCGCAGGGGGGGCGGGGCATTGTCCAGCGCCCTTTGCAGCGCGGCGTCGGCGGCGGCGTAATCCCCCAGGGCTATGTGGCAGCGCGCCGCCTCCAGCAGGCTTTCGTAGTCCGGGCCGCCGGGGATTAGGGCCGCCTCGCTCCAGCCCGCCGCGGCCCCTTCGAGGTCCCCGGCAAGGAGCATGAGCCGGGCCCGGCGGCGGAGCAGGCCGCCCCGTTCCCCGGCGGGGGGCTCTGCCGCCAGACGGGCCTCCAGATCCCGGAGTTCCGCCGCCAGGGAGCTTTCCCCCTGTAGCGGGACGCCGAGGAACAGCGCGTGGAGCAGCGCCAGGAGAAACACCGCCCTCCCCTGCGGGCCCCTTGTTCCCCGGGCGGTTTTTCCTGTTCCCGGATCAGGCGGTTGAGGTGATGAGGCAGGAATTCTCAATTTAGGATAACCACGGACCACACAGACCTCACGGACAAATCAATAGGCTTCTTGATACACTGCTTTCAGATATTGCCCTCACTCATACTGTATTATCGTCTTCGCCCGTGTTCTCCGTGAGGCCGGTAGTTACATTTAGAATTTCTGATCATGAGGCGGGGAAATTGTGCGCCGTCAGGTCTTCGCGCAAGGGATAGAAGCGGAAATCTTTTTTTGCCCTTTCGGGCAAAAAAAATTGGAGCGGATAGCCCGGTCCCCGCCGGGGCCGCTTGCGGCCTTGGCGGGGATGCGCCCTGTATAAACTTCTAATCGATACCATAGGAGCCGTCGGAAGGATCGATTCTGCCCTCTTCGCCCTCCCCGGTTTTGGCGGGGCGTTTCTTTTTCGCGGCGCCCTGGGCGGAACCTGTCAGGGACCGGGCTCTGGCCGCCTTGATACGCGCGGAGATGGTGTAGGGAAGGGAGCAGACGAGGCCCAGGAGGAAGGACGCGAAGACCGTGAGGTAAACAGGCACCTCTTCGAGGGTAACGAAGCCGAAGGAGACGCTGCACTGGTTTTTCCAGTTGAAGACGCTGAAAACCAGGACAATGCCGACAAAGAAAATAAAACCCAAAAGCCGCCAGGGCATAGAGACCTCCTCCCGGAGTTCATTCGCAAGACGTATACTCACGCAAGACCTGTTACTCAGGCCGGGCTTACACGGCAGGCCGGGCCTACACGGCAGGCCGCACGGGAAGGCCCGCAAAATCCGGGGCGCCTTCCAGGGCAAGATCCCCTCCCCGGAAGGTGTTCCCCTCCAGGGAGGAAAGGGTAAGTTCCCCGAAGCGCCCTATCATTTCAGCGGATCCGGGGGCCGCCGCCATTTCGTCACGGGCCGTGCGGGCTAGTATCTCATCGGCATTTTTCCGGGAAATTCCCTCGATAAGCACCGTTTCCCGGCGCCCCAGCCTGGCCGAGAGGAGTTCCCGGCTGTGCCGCTTCTGGAGGCTTATCACCCTGGAGAGGCGTTCCCGCTTGAGCGCTTCGGGGATCCTGTCCGGCAGCTTATACGCGGCGGTGCCCTCCCTGGGGTTGTAGTGGTACATATACGCATAGAGGAAGCGCGCTTCCTCCATGAGGTCCAGCGTAAGCTGCAGGTCCTCTTCGGTTTCTCCGGGAAAACCGACGAGTATGTCCGTGGAAAGGCTCACGCCGGGCAGGGCTTTCCGTATCCGGGCCGCCAGGTCCAGGTACTGCTCCCTGGTGTAGCGCCGGTTCATCCGCCGCAGTATACGGTTGGAGCCGTGCTGTACGCAGAGGTGTATGTGGCGGCAGAACACCGGATGCTCCGCCAGGACTTCTATGGTTTCTTCGGAAAAGTCTCCGGGGTTCGCCGACAGGAAGCGTACCCACCGCAGGGGCGTTCCCTCGAGGCTTCGCGCAATCATGCGGAGGAGCGCGGGAAAAGTGATGTCCCCCGCTTCTTCGGAACGGCAGCGATAGCTGTTGACATTCTGCCCCAGGAGGGTAACTTCCCGCACGCCGGCCTCCGCCAGCAGGGACAGTTCGACCAGAATCTCCTGGGGGCGGCGGGATACCTCCCGGCCCCGCACGTGGGGGACTATGCAGTAGGAGCAAAAATTGTTGCAGCCGTGCATGATCGGGACGAGGCTGCGCACGGTTTTCCCGCCGCCGCCTTCCAGGTGAAGCGGCGCGAAGGGAAAGACGCCTGAAGATTCGGGCGGGGGGCCGGCGGGGAAGCGCAAAGCGGGGAGTTCCGAAAATTCCCCCCCCGCGCCCCGCTCCACGGCCTCAAGGATTCCCGGAAAAAGCGGGCGGGAGCCTATCCCCATGACAAAGTCCGCGGGGTACTCCTCCCGGAGTTTTTCCCCGAGGCGCTCCGCCATGCAGCCCGCTATTATCAGTGTCAGGGGGCGCCCGCTTTTCCTTCGTTTCTTTTTCAGGGCCCCGTACTGGGCTATCCTGCCCAAGACCCGCCGTTCCGCGGTCTCCCGGACGGAGCAGGTGTTGAGAAGCACAAGATCGGCCTCATCGCCGCGCTCCGCGGGGGTCCAGCCCCGCTCCCTTATCACCCGGTCCAGGGCCGCCGATTCGGCGCTGTTCATCTGGCAGCCGTAGGTTTCAAAAAAATAGGTCACCTTCGCGTTTTGAGCCCCTTGAAGAATTGTATGCCCTTCCAGACTCCGTAGACGATGAAGCCGAGGGCGGCGATTCGCATGACCGGGGCGGCGACGACGCGGGAAAGGGGAAGCCGCGCCAGGATGGAGACGATCCCCGCGGCGATTATGATAATCCCGCCCTTCCGGTCATCGGGGTCCCGTGAAAGGAGGGCCCCTATTCCCAGAACCGCCGCCAGGCCCCCCGCCACGATGCCCATGGGCGCGGGCAGTATGCCCAGCACGAAGAGCCCCACGCCGCCCGCCAGGAAGCCCACGGCGCTGACACCGAGCTTCGCCAGTACCGGGGTGGGGGTAATCCCGCCGTCGGGTATCAGATCATTCATCGCTTCCTCCATTTCCGCCGGGCCGCAAAAAGTCCGCCCTTTTCCGGGGTTTAGCGCCGCTTGTTACACCGGAGCCTCTCTATACTATAACACCGGAAGGGGAAAGAGTACAAGAAAACTTCCCTCCAGGGCCCGGACGCGGAGGGGCGCTCCGGGGAGGGCTTCGTTGGATATGCCGAAGAAGCCCCGCCGCCAGGGGGCCTCCCCCAGGGGCCAGCGGAGGCCGCCGCTCTCCGCCTTCCAGGGGCCTGTTCCCAGCGGGAACACCGAGACCGGCCCCCGCGGGGCGGGGTTCAAGAGCGCCTCCTCCCCCGGATCCAGGGAGCGGATCTCTTCCCGCGCCGTGAACCAGCGCTCCGGTTTTTCCCGGCGCTCAAAGAGGGAGGCCAGGGCGAGGAGGTGATCCGTCCTTCCCCCTCCCCCGCCCAGGAGCCATATCCCCGTGCAGCCCCGCTCCCGGAGCAGGCTAAGCGCAAGCTCCGTGTCCGTGTAATCCTTGGCGTGGGGATAGCGGAGCACCCGCTCCGGGGGGTAACGTTCCAGGGCGCGGGGATCCCTGTCAAAATCGACAGAATCCATGTCGCCTATGATCCATTCAGGCGACACCCCGGCGGCCTCCGCCGCGTGGAGCCCCGAATCCGCGGCAACGATCAGCGCCGGCCCCGCCCCGTCCAGGATGCGCCGGGAAAGCTCAGGCCCCGGCCCCTCCCCGCCGATGAACACAATTCCCCGCATAGGCTCCCCCCGCATGGTTTTTTCTGTTCATCCGGCAAAGAGGCGGCGGCATTCAAAGTAGAAGCGCTTCTCCGGGGCCTCCCCCATGGAGAAACTCTTCCGGGGCAGGGGGCCGGAGCGGGCCACGGTCTCAAAGAGGCCGGCCTTCCTGATGGGGGGCAGGAGTATGCCCAGGGCGCCGCCGGCCAGACGGAGCAATTCCTCCTCCCCGTGTATATAGTCGATTTCCAGCGGAACTCCCGCTTCGGCGATAAAAGCGTCCAGGAGGGGCTGGAGGTAGCCCGTGGCCAAACCGCCCCGGCTCGTCTCCGTGAGCAGCGCTTCCCCCCCGGCAATGAAGCCGAGCCGGCTGCCCTCCGCCCCCGCGTCGCCCAGCAGCCGGGAAAGTTCCGCCGGGCCCGAGACGGGGCGGGCCGAAAAACCGGGGAGCTCCCGGCGGAGCCGCTCTTTGAGCAGATTCAGCATCTCCCCCGGCGGAAGCGGCCCGGAGAGGACCCTGTGTATGGGCTCAAAGGCTATGCCCGGATCGTAGAGATTCTCCAGCTCCACCAGGGCCCAGCGGGCGGGGTGGTCCTCGATGCCCTCCCCCGCGTGGGCGGCCTTGTACTCCTCCCAGACTGCCTTGGCCGTGGCCAGCGAATGGTTGCCGTCGCCCACGGCAAAGAGAAAGGGATCCCCCCCGGAAACCCCGTAGCGGGTCCGGGCCCGCAGGCTGAGCCGCTCCAGCCCCGAGGCAAGCGTTTCCCAGGCATCCTCCCCCAGGGCCCAGCCGGCAACGCGCCCCGCAGAGGGTTCCAGGGCGGTGTCGTAGAGGGGGGGCCCGGCCATACGGCCCAGGGCGGGGAGCAGGGCGTCCTCCTCATCATCGATGAGGAGGATAATGTGGGGGCTTTCCAGGGCCGCCCCCCGGCGTATCTCCATACGGGGCGGAAGGCGTTCCTGAACGGTGCCTTCGGTGCTGCGAATCAGGGGCCGGGCCTCCGGCGACCAGTCGTAACATTCCAGGTCCACGGCAAGCACGAGGCCCCGTCTCAGCGGGCGCCAGGGCGTGGCCCGTTCCAGGTAGACCAAAGCCCGGCGCGGGGGGGCAAAGACCCCGTCCCGGAGGTAGTCTTCCATGCAGCGGTGTATGGCCTTAATCCGCTCAGTCCGGCGGGGGTCCCGCAGATACACCTCCGGGTAGATGAGCCGCAGCGTGGAAGGGGCGGCGCCGGCGGCGGCGTCAAGGCGCTCCCAGTACTCCCGGTCCTGGGTATACTGATCGCAGGCGATGACCGCCCACTTCACCGGATCCACCTCCGCTCCGGGAAGCAGCAATTCAGGAACGCCAAGCCCCAGGCTGCGCAGCCTTTGCTCCAGATCCATGACAACTCCTCAAAACCCTCGGTTTTACCCATCATAGCCGCTCGGCACCACAAAGCCAAGCCTCACGGTTGAGGAGGAGAAAGGAGGAAGCAGGGGGCCGAGCCCCCTACGCCGGAGCCTCCTCCCCGCTTCGCGGGTCCGGGGTCTCCGGCTACCCCCACTACGGGGGGCTTTGCCCCCCGTAACGCCCCCATCCCCGGAGTTTTGCTGCGCAAAACTCCCAATCTTAAAACAGCAGAGCGGTTTTCAGCCCGCGCAAGGGACAATTCCGCGCTGCTGAATAGCAGCGCCTAAATCAGTACCGCTAATTGCCAGACCCAAAGGGGCTGATAGAGCGGAAATCCTTTTGGCGCAGCCAAAAGATTGGAGCGATAGCCCGGTCCCCGCTGGAAGCGGGGATGCGCCCTTCTTATTCTTCTCTTAAACTCCTACCTCCTCCCTTCTAACTCCTAACTCCTAACTCCTCCCTGCGGCACTCCGCGCCGTCTTGATCCTTCCGGCATTATATCCTACAATTCACGTAGGATAATTGTATGAATGTTGTTGAGGAAGCCGGAGCGGGGGACTGTTACCCCGGAGACCGGCGCTATGGTTTTGACACCCTGGCGGTGCACGGGGCGGAACTTTTTGAGCCCGTGACGGGGGCCGTGAGCGTCCCCATCTATCAGAGTTCCACCTTCAGGCATCCGGGACTGAACAGGTCCACGGGTTTTGATTACAGCAGGACGGCCAACCCCACCCGGCGGGCCCTGGAGCGGGCCGTCGCGCTGCTGGAGGGGGGGCCCTACGGCCTCGCCTTTGCCACGGGCATGGGGGCCATTTCCGCGCTGATGAAGGTCTTCGAGCCGGGGGCTCACTTCATCGTGTCCGAGGACCTCTACGGCGGCACCTACCGGCTTCTGGACGGCTACTACCGGCGCTACGGCTACCGCTTCTCCTGGGTGGACACCAGCGACCCCGCCAGGATGGAGGCGGCCCTCTTGCCGGAGACGCGGGCCCTCTTTATCGAAACGCCCTCCAATCCCATGATGAAGGTAACGGACATAGCCCGCGCTGCGGAGCTGATCCACCGCCGGGGGGGGCTGCTCATCGTGGACAACACCTTCCTCTCCCCCTACTACCAGAAGCCGCTGAGCCTGGGGGCGGACATCGTGGTCCACAGCGCCACCAAGTACCTGGCCGGGCACAACGACACCCTGGCCGGGCTCATCGTGCACAAGCGGGACGACCTGGAGGAAGATTTGCAGACAGCGCTGAAGAGCGAGGGCGCCACCCTGGGCCCCTTCGACGCGTGGCTTGCCCTGCGGGGCCTCAAGACCCTGGCGATCCGCATGAAGCGGCAGAGCGAGAGCGCCGCCCGCATAGCCCGCTGGCTGCGGAGCCACCCCCAGGTGGAAAAGGTTTTCTACCCCGGCTTCGAGGATCACCCCCAATACGCGCTGAGCCAGGCCCAGACCAGCGGCTCCGGCGGGATGATCTCCTTTTACCTCAGGGACCCCGCCCATGCGCCGGCGCTGCTCAGCGGCGTCTCGCTGATTCTCTTTGCCGAGAGTCTGGGCGGCGTGGAGTCTCTCCTTACCTACCCCCTGACGCAGACTCATCAGGCGATTCCCGAAGCAATGCGCCGCGCCGCCGGGGTGGACGAGCGGCTCATGAGGCTCTCCGTGGGCATAGAGGACCCGGAGGATCTTATCGCCGATCTTGATCAGGCCCTGGCGCGCTGCGTCCGGGGCGGCTGAGCCCGGAGGAACCATGCGGATTTCGACCAAGGGGCGTTACTCCCTGGAGGCGCTGCTCTACATGGCCCTGCTCCCCGAGGACAGGTACACCAGCGCCCAGGTGATCGCCGAGGGGACGGACATTTCCGGGGGCTACCTGGAGCAGCTCTTCATCCCCCTGCGCCGGGCCGGCATAGTTCAGGGAATTCGCGGCCCCCAGGGGGGCTACCGGCCCGGACGGGACCTGGAGGCCATAACCGTGGGGGACATACTCCGCGCCGTGGAAGGCGTCCTGGAGCCGGTCCCCTGCGTCGCCTCGGAGACTTGCAGCATGGCGGAAACCTGCCTGAGCCGCCACACCTGGGCGGAACTCTACCGGGAAATAAACGACTGCGCCGACTCCATCACCCTGGCGGACCTCGCGGCCTCTTACCAGGCGCTGGATCAGGCGGAGTACACAATATGAAAATTTCAACCCGGGGGCGCTACGGAATCAGGCTCCTCATAGACCTGGCGGAGCGTCCCGGCGAATCCCACATAGCCCTGGAAAAAATCGCGGAGCGCCAGGCCATCCCCGTGCGCTACCTGGAGCAGGTGGTGATCATCCTGCGCCGCGCGGGTTTCATACGCTCCGTCAAGGGCGCCTTCGGCGGCTACGCCCTGAGCCGCCCGCCGGAGGAGATACTGGTCGGCGACGCGCTCAGGGTTCTGGAGGGGGATATGCTTGTCGTGGATCCGCCCCTGCCCGGCGCGCGGGAATCGAAGCTCCAGCGCTGCATACGGATCACTGTCTTCGACCGGCTCAACGAGCGCATCGCCTCCGTCATAGACAACGAAACCCTCGCGTCCCTCATCGGCACCGTGGACTCAGGCGATTCGTATATGTACTTTATCTAGCAAAGAGTCTGTAAAGCGAAGAATATTAACCGCTTTTCCGCTATGGAACCGAGGAAAAGTAGACAACACAGACAAAAGAGGGAATTTCGAACAAAAAGTCTACTTTTCCTTAACCCGTAACGGAAAAGTGTTTTCCGTGAGGTCCGTGGTTATCTTTTCTTTCAAATAAAACTGACAGAAAAGCGGCGCTATGCGTTTATCCTTCCGGGGTGTCTCACGTAAGGCGCCTCACGCAAGGCGCTCAGCCCACGTTGAACATCGATTCGTCGAGCTGCCCCTTGGCGCGGAGCTCGTTGAAGAAATGCGCGTATTTCTTGTCCGACTTGGCAATATGAGTCAGCACCCACTGCTGCAGGAATTTGGCGAAGTCCAGGGGCGCCATCTTCTGTCCGTCCTCAAACGCCTTGACATCCCGGAGCACCTCGGCCACAAACTCCTCGTGCTCCTTCTTGTGGGGCAGATATTCGGGAAACTTGAGCCGCTCCATGATAATCTCCTCGGTGGTAAAGTGGGTCTTCACGTAACGCACCGCCCCCTGAATAACCTTGAGAAAGTACACCTCCGCCTCGGCCCCGCCCTTCTCCACGCCCAGGGCAAGCTCGTTGGTCATCTCGATCAATCCCTTGTGCTGATCGTCTATCAACTTAACCCCCACCGAATACTCATCGCTCCATTGCACCACTAACTTGTTTGCCATTCCTAACCTCACGCAAAATGATAAACCCTCAAACTACTATTGCACGGTTTTGGGAAAAAAACAAGGAAGAGAAAGGGGAGGGGAAGCGGGAGGGGGCCGAGCCCCCTACGCACCAGCCTCCTCCCCGCTTCGCGGGTCCGGGGTCTGGCGCTACCCCCGTGCGGGGGGGAGCACGAAGGGCAGCCGCAGGCTGTCCCCGGAGAAATTTGGCCTGCTCCGGCGCAGAAAAATTCCCCGTTTACCATAAGCACCCTCCGCCTTTAGGCGGAGGAGCGCGCCGCCCCCCCGCAACGCCCCCCGTCCCGGAGTTTTCGCTTACAGTGTTTCGCCGAACCACCTAATCGTTTCGTTGATCAACACATTGAAGGCTTCCATGTCGCCGGTGAAAATGTTGAACGTATGATCCGCTCCGGGGATGATCAGGGTCCGGGATGCGGCATTGGCTGATGCGGCCCTGATCTGTTCCGTGGTTTCCGGCGGAACCGCCGTGTCTTCGCTGCCGGCAATGGCAAGCACCGGCGCCGCCGAGCGGGAAAATTCCGCAAGTATGTCCGTCCCCGCGGCCACCTCGAAGGCTTCGAGGGAAAGGTTAAGCGGCCCGCGCCAGTCAAATTCGGCAACATAAACGCCGTTCCGCCGCGCCGCTTCGTAGCCCCCGGCACTGTAGACCCCGCTCAGATTGGAGGCGCCGGCCCAGGTAAGCACCGACTTGAAAACAGGATTCCTCCCCGCCGCAAGAAGCGCGACGGCGCCGCCCTTGCTCCAGCCCAGGACGCCGATTCGGGCGGGATCTATTCCGGGGAGCGCGGCGATATAGTCCGCGGCTAGTCCGGCCTCCCTTACGCCTACATCAATCGTGTAATCCGCGTGATCAACGGTACTGTCGCCGTAACCCATAAAGTCTATCCGTATGGAAGCGATTCCTTTTTTGGCAAGTTCCGGCGCGGCAATCTTGTAACCGTTCCCCGCCTCATCCTTGGTTGAGCCGTAGCCGTGCAGCATCACGATGGCCGGAAAGGCGCTGCCCGCGCCGCCCTGCGGCGTTGTTACTACCGCCGGGATTTGATAGGTTCCCGCGTCAATCGACACGGAAGTTTCCTGATACCCCAGGGATTCCACGGGTTCAGGTTTGGACGAGCAGCCCGCAAGGACAGCCCCCGCAAGGGCCAGCGCCGCCAGGGTCTTTATCATTTTCATACTATTCTCTCCCCCAATATTGGTCTTCCGGCGGGATTCGGCCCCACAGGGGCAAAACCGCGCCGCTGGGATTAGCGTAGCTTGGGCGGGGCTTCCCGTCAAGGCGGCGCGTTGCGCCGCAGGGGGGAGGCAGCAGGAAAGGGCCGGCGCCCCATATGCCCCTGCATGGTGTCAGTCACCCCTGCATTGCCGCTGCGCGGGACGCCGCAAGGTTTCACCCGGCGGCGGATGAAACCTTGCGGCCCGGGCGGGCTTACTGCGGTTAGTAGGCGCCCCACGACGAGTAAGGGGAAATAAGCCATTTTAGGTCAGCCGGTATACCGCTTAAATCCGACTTATATGTACGCTCTTGCCCAACTTCATGGGTATGCAGTCTGTTCCAGCCGGCCTGTGCGTTAACCGCATAGGTATCAGAGTAACGACCTCCATCACCCCCATTACCCGTACCTGTTACAGATACCGCCTTTGAGAAATACATATAGCCAATATAATCACTGGCGCTTTCAGTTTCCCTGGAAAGGCCAATTTCCGCCAGTACAGTTTCGCCCTCAACAAGAACA
>JAISQV010000134.1 GCA_031273985.1 Spirochaetaceae bacterium
GTCCAGGAAGCGGACTCCGCCGAGTAACGGGCCCGGTAGCACACCGGGTAGGAATTAAAATTGAAAGCCATGATGCGGGAAGCCTAGCACAAGCCGCCCAGCCTGACAAGAGAAGAAAGGGAAGAGGGAGAAGATAAAGGGCGCATCCCCGGCGCGAAGCGCCGGGGACCGGGCTATCGCTACAATCTTTTGGCTGCGCCAAAAGGATTTCCGCTCTATCCCTTGCGCGGGCCCGCCTCTGGCGGGCAGACCTGGCGGGCGCTAAAAAGCATGAAATATATTACTGTTAACAAGTTAAGCGGCAGGAAAACAAAAACAGTCCGCGGATTTACACGGATTACGCTGATTTTTCGTTCCAAAACCTTTTTGATCCCTGAAAAATCCGTGAAAATCTGTGGACAAAATTTCTTAACTTGTTGACTGTGTAATATATTGCGCAATCAGGGCGTTTCCCTTATCTTCCTTCGTGTAAATCTTTCTTTGTACACCTTCTGACTTTGCGGCGAAATTCTTGCGGATTCTGGTTGAGCATATTTTGTGGGTCAAGTTTAGCCCAGCGGCTTCCCCGCGTGAGCGGGTTCTTGGGTATTAGCCCCCCCCATAAAAAAGCCGCTTGAGCCCCCCCCAGGAACCCAAGCGGCAGAAACAAGCCTGGTCCGGATTACTTCTTGTAGTAGTTGGCGCCGTACTTGGCTACCTCATCCTGGGCCCAGCCGTTCATCTGCATGGTCTTTTCAAAATCACCGGCCTTTCCGAGGACGCCGCCGCAGAAGGAATAAGCGCCGCCGGGGGCATACTTGTCGATGGCGGCGCGAACACTGCTGCGAATATCTTCTTCTGTCGTTTCACGATCCGCCGGAGGAATAAAGTCCCAGCCGCCGCAAATGGCAAGCCTGTCGCCGTACTTCGCTTTGATGCCGAGCAGATCGTTCTTGGTCTGAGCGGGATCCCAGAAGTGGACGCCAAAGTCAATCATGTCGGGAACAAAGTCCTCGCAACAGCCGCAGTTGTGGAACACGAGGGGGATGCCCCGCTCAAAAGCGGTCTTGGTCAGCCGCTTGTAGATGGGCTTAAAGATGTCGCGGTAAACTTCCAGCGAGAAGAAGGGATAGTCTTTGGATGCGGTGTCATCAAGCAGGTACACGAGGTCCGGCTTGTAGTACTCAACGATCCTTTCACAGATGGGCACATAGTAGTCGGCGATATAGTTGAGCATATCCTTCACCGCATCGGGTTCTTCCATGAGGGCACAGAGGCCTTCGGTAAAGCCCATGAAGGCGATCACTTGCTGGAAGGGCATAAAGCCGCCCATGCCGAGTACATTGGTCTGGGTCCTGTCAATGTTCGCCAGATCCTTCTTCGCCATCGCTTCCCAGTCGGCGGTGAAAAATTCATCGGGATAGGGGGGATGCTTGACGACCTTTTCCCAGTCGTTGATATCCTGCAGAATAAAGGCGCCGGGTTTGGGAAGGCCCGCAAAACCGGTTTCCTCATTGGCGATGTAGGGAACGCCCCACTGATCAACCCACTCACGGGGGGGAGCCGCTCCGGGAGCGCCGCCTCCAAAACCGCCGCCTCCGGGGGGCATCATAATCGACGGCATGACCATGGTGGCCGGAGAGCCGGGGCCGCCCATTCCCATGGACCAGCTCGGTATCCATTCAGGTTCCTTGCCGTAACCGATCCGCATCCAATTCTCTTTTGGTGTCAAAGTAGCCATTCTTACCTCCAAAATATAAGTTGCCGCTCAAAATTCCCGGCGCAAGCCCCGCGGCAAGGCTCGCGTCTCGTGATTTTTCAGTTTACCTTGTGTTTTTTACGCTGTCAACGAATATTTTTCACCCGGCGGCCCCGGAGAGGCGGGGTATTAGACCCATATGCGTATACTTAGCTTTTTTACTAAGCGCAGACCACACGGAGTACACGGACTTTTTGTTCAAAATTCCCTTTCCGTCCGCGGAGTCTGTGTTGTCCGTGGTTAAAATTTTTTTTGTATGCACTTTGCTTATCCGCAGTTTCATTATTGACTGCGTATTGGCAGCCTCGACCGGAGGGCCCCATATGCTTACAGGGAATCAGGCCTTGATGAGGGAGCCCTCCCGGGCAACGATCAGTTCCACCGGCCTTTCCTCCCCGCGGGCGCCCTTTCCGGGGGGTTTGGCGGCGGCGGGATAATAGCGGCGCTTTATGGCATCGAGCTGCCTGTCGGTGCGCCCCGGATCGTGGTGAAAGCAGACGAGCTTTTCCACCTGGGCCCGGCGGGCGTTCCTGATGGCCTCCTCGAAGCTGGAGTGTCCCCAGCCTATCTTCGATGCACGGTACTCCTTCTCGGTGTACATACAGTCATAGATAAGCACATTGGCTCCCCTAATGAAGTTCAGAAAGAGTGCGTTTTCTTCCAGCGCCGCCTTTTCGCCCTCCAATGCGGCGGTGCTGTCGTAGTCCGGGTCCACGGGTTCGGCGGAGAAGGGGTTGTTGAAGGGCTCCGTGTCAAAGGCGGTAACGATGGATTTGCCCTGGTACTCAAAACGGTAGCCCAGACAGAGGATCGAGTGGTTCAGGGTCTTGCTGGTTACCGTGAGCCCCCCCCCAAGGTCCAGGGAGGTTTCCCCGATTTGGTCGAATTCGATCCGGGCGGCAAGTTCGTTGAGGCGCACGGGCCAGTAGTCGTAGGAAAGCTGGTTGCTCAGAATCTTTTCCAGCGTGGTATCTTCGTAGCTTACGGGCCCCCGGATTCTGAGTTTGGTCGTGGGCATGAAGATGGGACTGAACACGGGAAAGCCCATGATGTGATCCCAATGGGTATGGGTGATAAAGATGTCGGCATCGATGGCGGCGCCCTTTTGAGCCTGTTTGGAAAGCCGGTTCCCCAGTTCCCGGGCCCCGGAACCCAGATCCACTATGACCAGCCTGTCGTCCGCCCTAATTTCCAGGCAGGCCGTGTTGCCTCCATAAATTACCGTGTCGGGACCGGGACAGGCTACGCTGCCCCTAACCCCCCAAAATCGCACGGAAAACATACAGTGTACCGCCTTTTTCAGGACTAGGAGTTTATTGCGCTTCGCGCATAAAACCTCCAAAAATCGCCTGCAAGGCGATTTTTTACCTTGCAAACTCCGTAAGCAGGCCCGTTAATCGTGCAACAGGCTGTCGGGGTCCCCTTTGGGACCCGTTCAATCAGAACCCGATCCGATTGGCGGCGCCGGAACGCCGGCCGGTTTCGGATGATCCCCTGCCCTAAATCTCCAGGAACAGGGAGGCTTTGTTTATTTCATTCGTTACTTCCGGCTTTATTATAGCAAACAATTCATCGTTAGGCTTCAGGTACTGCCACACTTTTGGGGGAAGCCGTCCCGGATGGCGGTTTCCGGCAAAGCCGATTTCACTGTTAATGATGAACCAGTCGGCCAGGACCACCGTGTAGAGCAGATCCCGGTAATCTCCATCATATTCCAGGTAGTTATGGTGCCAGATGATCGTGTCCCCCACGGGTCCGTAGAGTTTCCAGCTCTGGGTAATAAGGCCCCCCACTTCAGTATGATCGATACCACAAATATTTTTTTCCGCCTGATGGAGACTGATGTGATCCCGGTCGGCCAGGGCGACGGGAACCAGGTAGTCCCTGCCCAGGGCCGCATTCAGGGGAATTTTGCCTATGTCGTGGAGAAGCCCCGCGGTGAAATACTCTTCCAGCGAATATATATCGATCCCCCTCTGTTTTGCGATGAGCTTTGACGCTACGCCGACCCCCACAGAGTGCCGCCAGAATCCCTCTACACCGAGACCTTCGTGCTCTTTTGATCTGCCCAGGGTGGCAAGTACCGCAGCGGAGAGGGCCATGTTCTTTACCGTGTTGATTCCCAGCATGACAATGGCCCGGGTGAGGCTGTGGATCACTCTGCCGCCGCCAAAATAGGCCGAATTGACCAGTTTGATGAGCCGCCCCACCAGTACGGGGTCCAGGGCAATGACCCGGTTGAGGTCCGAAGGCCGGGTGCGGGGGTTATCGCAGATTTCCAGGACCTTGGCCACCGTGATGGGGAGGCTCGGCATACGTTCCAGATGCTGTCTAATTTTGGCGATGGTATCATCCGGCATGGGTTTCCGCCATTCCTTCAAGTTCGCCAATGATGGAGGCCACTTGACCGGTCAGTCTGTTTCGCTCCTCCGATTCCGGGAGACAGGCGGCAAGGTTTTCCAGATAATTAAGAATCCTCGTGATGTGGGGAAAGGTATTTTCCCCGGGGCTTCCGGCGTCCCGGTCTTGATCCGCTCCGCCGCCCTCCTCTCCCAACCGGGAGAGGAGGCTGTCCAGGGCCTTTTCCAGCCCGCCGCTGCCGGGGATGAGCCGCTTTTCCGGCGGCGCAAAGGAGCTAAGCCGGCGCAGGTAGCGCAACAGGCCCCGGATCCTTTCCGGGGAAAGGGGGTCCTCCGCCGGGGCCGTTTGAGGGGCGGTCTCCGCCGGGGGCGCTTCCGGCAAGGCCGCTTCAGCCGGGGCCGTTTGGGGGGCGGTCTCCGTCAGAGCCGCTTCCGGCGGGGAGGGGATCCCCGCGAAGAGGTCTTCCGCCTCCTCAAGTTCCGCTGAAGCCCCGGCGCCGCCGGCTTCCAGGGCGGCTTTGGCGGCTGCATAGTTACGCTTGAGGGCCCCGTCTTCCGGGCAGCGGGAGAGGCCCATGCGAAGGAAGCGTTCCGCCCTGTTCCAATCCTGGAGCAGGTACCAGGAGGCTCCAAGGTTGACGTAGGCGGGGATCAGATCCGGGTCCGATTCGACGGCCCGGCCATAGGCCATGGCGGCGGATTTGAAATTCCCCAGGTCCCGGTAGACCTTGCCGAGGTTGTAATGGTAGACGCCCACGGTGGGGTCTATGTCTATGGCTTCCAGGAGGTTTCCCAGGGCATCCTGCAGTTTGTCCTGCCGGCGGTACACAATGGCAAGATTATTCAGGGCTTCCGCATCCCGGCTCTGTTCCGCGAGGAGGGCCGCAAATTCCGCCGCGCCTCCATCGAGATCTCCCGCCAGGGTCCGCTCCATTCCGGACCTGAGCCTGGCAAGCCGCCGGGTATCACCCTGAATGTCCTGCATCATTCAATCATCCTTAGCGGCCGCGCCGAAACCTCCCTTGAAAATGCCCCCGCGTGAGCGGTACCGGTTTCATCATAAGCGGAAACCGCGAAGTAGTAAAGAACGCCGTTGTTGAGCCCCCCTATACGGAGAGAGGTACGTTTCCCCGCGTCTATGGGGGAGGGTCCGGCAGCCGCGCCGGTTCCGAAGTATTCGCCGCTGCCCGTCCCGTAGTAAACGAGGTAACCCTCCACATCCGTGTCCGCGCCGGGGCTCCAGCTGAGCTCCACCGCCCCGTCCAGGGCCGTCGCGGCGAGCCGGGCGGGGGGCCGGGGCGCTTCGTTGGCCAGCCAGGTGAGGCTGATCTCGTCCAGGTAGGGGGTGTTTTCCCCGTCCCCGGAGGGGTAGAACTCCGCCCTGATCTGGACATAGCGGCCCCGCAGGTTCAGGGGCGCGCCCGGCGAGGCGGGGAGCCACGCTCCCTCAGGCCGGGGAATGTCGGAGCAGCGCACGTAGAAGCGTATCGCGGAATCATCGGGGAAGAGGAAGCGGCTCCCGCCGGTTCCGGCAAGGGCTTCGGGGAGCGCCTCCCCCGGAGCCCCGGAGCCGGGCCTCGTGATGAGGCCGCCCCGGGCGTCTATGCCAAGCACCCGGCTTTGGGGCTCCCCCAGATCGAGGCAGGCCGTTTCCACCCAGCCCCGGGGGGGGAATTTTTGCAGTCCCCGCCCGGCGGGTTCACCGGCGGGATCGTCGTCTTCCGAGGAGCCCCGGAGTGAGAATTCGTCGATGAGGCCGGAGTACCGGCCCCCCAGGATCAGGCGGCTTCCCCGGCCCACGATGGGGGTGTAGACCTCGGAGCCTTCCCTGCCCGTGGAGGTGAGGTAGACTATGCTCTCGCTGCGGCCGTCCACGAGATACTCCAACATTCCCGTCTCCGCGTCAAAGCGGATACGGTGGAAGCTCCAGGTCCGGGGCGTTACCACGGAGAGGCCCGTGAAGGAGACGCTAAGGCGGCGCTCATCCCGGGTGCCGGCGAAGAAGTTGTGGAAGGTCCAGCGGAGCCGGTTCCGGGAGACAACGCACTGTATCCACTGGGCCTCGTAGGCTCCCCCGGAGAAGGGGCGGACCGCCGACCAGTAGAGTATCTCCTCCCCGGTTTCCATGTTCGCCGGGTTGAGCCAGAATTCCAGGCTGAAATCCCCAAGCCGGGCGTCCTGGGCAAGCAGTGCCCCGGCGTGGATGGGGCTTATGACGAGGGTGTTCCCCTCGGGGCCGTGCACTCCCGAAGCGCCGTTGAAAAGGACGGCCCCGGCCCCCAGGCGGGCGCGCCGGCCCGTTACGCTTTGCAGTTCCGGGGCCGCCAGCAGGCTGTAGCGGCCCGATGCGTCGGCAAAGTGTTCCGGGCGGCCCTCGTCAAAGTTGAGGAAAAGGTCCGGGGCCTGCTTTCCGGGGCCGGCGCCGGAGTCGAGGATCAGCACCTCGTGGGGCCTGTAGCCGGCGGCCCCGGTTACGCCCCGGCGGTCCTTCACCTCCGCCCAACCCCCGGCCCCGCCCAGGGTGAGGGTCTTCTCCCCCAGGGCAAAGAGGCTGCCGGAAGCGGCAAAAAGAGCGCATATGAGTAGCCAAAGCATCTTGTTCATTCTGGATAAGACCCCGTTTTATTATCGGCGTAAACAGGGTTATAGTTCTTCGCTCTTTTGTGCTTCCGGGCCCTTGTCCCGGCGGGACTTTTCCATCTGGCTGAAAAGCGCCCGGAAATCCCTCGGCAGGGGGGCGCTGAGGCTGAGGTTCCCGCCGTCCCCGTCTCCGGCGTAACCGGGCGGCCCGGCATAGCCGGGCAGGCTCAGCCGCTCCGCGTGGAGGGCCAGCCGGGCAATGAGGGGCCGCTCCTCGTCCCCCCGCCAGCCCCGCTTGAACGATGAAAGATAGATACCCTTTTCGGCGCCGCCGCGCCCGGCCTGGATGCCGTAGAGGGGATCGCAGACTATGGGAAAGCCCAGGGCTGCCAAATGCGCCCTGATCTGGTGGGTGCGGCCCGTTTCCGGCCTCGCCCTGATGAGGCTGTAGTTTCCCGCGCTGAGGAGTTTTTCGAAGCGGGTCAGGGACTTCCTGCCCCGGTAGCGGTCTATGATGCTCCGGTGGCGCTTGTCCCCGTCCATCACCAGGGGAAGCTCGCAGACCGTCTCCTCCCAGGGCGGCCTCCCGTGGACCGCGGCGAGGTATTCCTTCCCCACCCGGCGGCTCTGGAAGGCCAGGGAAAGTTCCCGGTGGGTTTCGCGGTTCCGGGCGAAGACCACCAGCCCCGAAGTGTCCCGGTCAATCCGGTGCACCGTGAAGACCGGCCCCTCA
>JAISQV010000179.1 GCA_031273985.1 Spirochaetaceae bacterium
CCCCGGATAGCCCGGTCCCCGGCTTTGCCGGGGATGCGCCCAAATTTCGAGACCCAACAGCTATTCCTTTCGCTGCGGGTCCAGGTACTTTTCCAGGTACTTCTGGTCCACCCTCAGGAGTTCTTCCCTGGGCAGCCGGGAGAGGACCTTCCAGCCCGCGTCCAGGGTTTGTTCTATGCTGCGGTTTTCGTATTCCCCCTGGGAGAGGAAGTCCTGTTCGAAGGTTTCGCCGAACTTGAGGTAGCTTTTGTCGCTGCCGGAGAGTTCTTCTTCGCCGATGATGGACGCGAGGTTGCGCACCGATTTGACTTTGGAGTAGGCGGCGAAGAGTTGGCTGGACAGGTCTTTGTGGTCTTCCCTGGTCATACCGGGGCCTATGCCGTCTTTCATGAGGCGGGAGAGGCTGGGGAGGCCCGCGACCGGAGGGTAGACGCCCCGCTGGGTTAGTTCCCGGTCCAGCACTATTTGGCCTTCCGTGATGTAGCCGGAGAGGTCCGGGATGGGGTGGCTGATGTCGTCGTTGGGCATGGTGAGTATGGGTATCTGGGTGATGGAGCCCGAGCTGCCGGTGATTTTTCCCGCCCGCTCGTAGAGGGAGGCCAAGTCAGAGTAGAGGTAGCCGGGGTAGCCCTTGCGGCTCGGCACCTCCCCCCGGATCGATGAGACTTCCCGCAGGGCTTCGCAGTAGTTGGTCATGTCGGTCATGACCACGAGGACGTGTTTGTTCTGTTGGTAGGCCAGGTATTCCGCGGCGGTGAGGGCGCAGCGGGGGGCCACGAGCCGTTCCAGGGAGGGCGCGTCCGCCAGGGAGAGAAATACTACCACGTTGGCAAGAACGCCGCTCCGCTCAAAGTCGGTGAGGAAGAAGCGGGCCACGTCGTACTTGACCCCCATGGCGCAGAAGACTATGACGAAGTCACCGGCCCCGGTGTTTCCGGCGTCTCCGTCCCCGGCATTTCCGCCGCCCCCGGTGTTGATGATCCGCGCCTGCCGCACGATCTGGGCGGCAAGCTGGTTATGGGGCAGGCCGCTGCCGGAAAAGATCGGGAGTTTTTGCCCCCGGATCAGGGTGTTCATGCCGTCTATGGCGGAGATGCCCGTCTGGATGAAGTCCCGAGGGTAGACCCGCGCGTAGGGGTTTATGGGGAAGCCGTTTACGTCGAGAAAGGTTGAGGAGAGGAGGCTGCCGTAGCCGTCTATGGGCTCCCCCAGGCCGTTGAAGACGCGGCCCAGGAGCCCCGGCCCCACCCGGAGTTCCATGGGCCTGCCGAGGAATTCCACCCGGCTGTCATCGGCGGAGAGGCCCGTGGTACTGCCGAAGATCTGTATGGCCGTGTAACCGGCGCTGAGGTCCACGACCCGCCCCAGCCGCCGTCCCCCGTCCCGTCCGTAAACCGCCACTACCTCGTTGAAGGCCACATCGCGGCTCCGTTGGGTGATCACGACGGGGCCCTCTATGCGGGCGAGCCCCCGGTATTCAACGCCTCTCATCAGCCTGCTCCCCGGAGGAGGCCCAGCCCCTGGGGGCGGGGTCCCCGGCGGTATTCTGCCGGTAACTCCGTTCAAGTTCGTCCAGGGCGCCGCGCAGGGCCTGGCCAAAGTCCGCCAGGGCCTCAGGGTCCCGGTTGTCCGCCTCGCTCTTGAGGCGGGATAGCTGCTCCCGGAGGGGCGCGCCGCCGGGTCCGGTGAGGCCCGATATTTTAAGCAGCGGGGCGCCGAGCTTGATGCAGACCTGGGAGCGTTCGTAAAATTCCATGATCAGTTCCAGGAGCCGCACCTGTTTGGCCGGGGCACAGTATGCGTCCACGGCGTCGAAGGAATTTTGCTGCAAAAACCCGTTTTTGATGATCTCCGCCACGAGGAGGACGAGGCGCTGGTCGTCAGGCAGGGCGTCGGGGCCTATGAGCCGGACAATTTCCTCCAGGCGCTGCTCCCGTTTGAGCAGGTCCAGGGCTTCCCGCCGGACCGGCGCCCAGCGGGGGTTGACGCTTTCCCACCAGGGCTCCACTTCCCCGGCGTACTCGGAGTAGCTGTCCGTCCAGCTTATCGCTGGGTAGTGCCGGGCGTTGGCCAGGTCCCGGTCCAGGGCCCAGAAACAGCGGATGAATCGCTTGGTATGCTGGGTTACGGGCTCGGAAAAATCGCCCCCCGGCGGGGACACGGCCCCGATGATGGAGACGGAGCCCTCAGCGCCGGAAAAGGTGCGGACCCTGCCGGCCCGCTCGTAGAATTCCGCCAGCCGGGTGGGGAGGTAGGCGGGGAAGCCCTCTTCGGCGGGCATCTCCTCCATGCGGCCCGAAAGTTCCCGCAGGGCCTCCGCCCAGCGGCTCGTCGAATCCGCCATGATCGCCACGTGGTAGCCCATGTCCCGGTAGAATTCCGCCAGGGTTACCCCGGTGTAGATGGAAACCTCCCTGGCGGCCACGGGCATATTGCTGGTGTTGGCGATGAGTATGGTCCGCTCCATGAGGGACCGGCCTGTGCGGGGATCGGAAAGCTGGGGGAATTCGGTGAGGACTTCGGTCATTTCGTTGCCCCGCTCCCCGCAGCCTATGTAGACGATCACATCCGCATCGCACCATTTGGCCACCGCGTGCTGGGTCATGGTCTTGCCCGTGCCAAAGCCGCCGGGAATGGCGGCGGTCCCCCCCCTGGACAGGGGAAAGAAGACATCGATGACCCGCTGCCCCGTGATCAGGGGTTGATCCGGCAGGAGCCGTTCCGCGCCGGGCCGGGCCAAACGCACGGGCCACCACTGGGCCACGGTTATTTCCCCGCCGTCACTGGTCCGGGCCGCCGCCGTATTCGCGGTAACATCCCCCGCGGGATGGAGTTCCGTGATGTAGGCCCCCGGCCCGGTTCCGGGACCGCTGCCGCTTCCGGCGCCGGTTCCGGCAGGGCTGGGCGGGGCCATGATCGTGCAGGTTATGCTCTCCGTCTCCGCCACCCGGCCCAGGATCAGCCCCGGTTCCGCCCGGACCCGCTCCCCCTGGGAGAGGCGTTCCGCCAGGGCCGGATCCGGCTCAAAATGCCAGGTTTTTTCCGGGTCCAGGGGGGCTCCCCGGCTCCCGGAGGCCATAAAGGCCCCGTTTTCCCGGTAGAGCAGTTCCAGGGGCCGCTGTATGCCGTCGTATATGGTCCCGATGAGCCCCGGTCCCAGAAGTACCGAAAGGGGGCGTCCCGTGGAGTTCACCTCCGCCCCTACGGTGAGGCCCGTCTCGTCCTCGTAGACCTGGATCACCGCCTCGTCATTTTCGAGCCGTATTATCTCCCCGATGAGGCGCTTGCCGCCCACTTCCACCACGTCGAAGAGCCCGGCCTCCCCGAGGCCGGAAGCCCGGATGATGGGCCCGGAGATACGCTTTATCCTGCCGCTAGGCATCGGGGGATCCTCCGCCGAGCAGCGCCGAGGCAAGTTCCCCGCGCCGGGTTTCCAGCAGGGCTTCCACCGTAGCCTCCGCAGAGACGGAAACCCGCACCGCCCCCGAATCTATGCTGAGGGCGGGAAAGCCCCCGGTCTGGTCCGGCCCGGAGGCTTCCTCCTCAAGGATCAGGCGGCGGCCGGGAAGGAGCGGCTCCACGATCCCCCGGACCTCCTCCTCCGTCATGGACCGGCGGCAGCGTACCCGGAGGGGGCCGTCTCCGGTTTCGCCTTCCTCCGGGAGCAGTGCCCCCGCCCGGAGGCGGAGTTCCCTTTCCAGGAGGCCGAGGGCCCTTGCCCGGTCCAGGCCCTCCAGGTAGCGCCGGCCCGCTTCGCGGAGGAGGCCGTCTATCCGTTCCAGCCGGGCCCGGCGCTTGTCCAGGGGCAGACGGGCCAGGATCTCCTGCCGGGCCTTCTCCAGCCGTGCGGCGTGGCGCTGCCGCAGCTCCTCCAGGGCCTCATTGCCGCGCTGCTCCCAGGCCTGATCCGCCTGCGCCGCCTCATCCCCGGCGGCCTTCAAGATACGCTGGGCCTTCCTGCGGGCATCTTCCAGAATTTCCCGGTCCAAGACCTCGGTTGACTGTAATTCTTCCATTGTATCCCTGTACCCCGCTCTTAGATATGAATGCCTATGGCTTCCCGGATGGAGTCCACCAGGGTTTTCCGGCCTTCCAGACGGCCCAGGATTCCGGGAATCTCCGCGACCAGGGGATACTTGCCGGACAATTGCCAGTCCACCAGGGTGTCGCCCAGCCAGTCCGCGGCCTCCTCGGAGAGGATCAGCACCCGGCAGGTTTCGCCCGGAGGAGCGCCGCCCTGGCCGCCGGGCTCCCCGCCGCCGGTGATTCGCTCAAAGGCCCGGCGGGCGTCTTCCGGCCCCTGGACCGCAGCCCCCTCTATCCCCACAAAGCGGAAGGCCGTAACCAGCTCAGGATCGCCTATAAAATAATAATCCACGACAAGCCGGCGGCGCTTACAGGATCAGTATCAGGAGGGCCACCAGGAAGCCCCAGAGACAGATACCTTCCGCCAGCCCCGCGTAGGGGAGGGCCTTCCCGGAGAGTTCCGGGTTTTCACTCATCGCGCCCATGGCGGCGGCCCCTATCTGGCCCACCGCTATGCCGCCGGCCACGCAGGAGATACCCACGGCGAGGGCCGCGGCGAAGTACTTCCACACGGAGGTATTTCCCGCATTCGCCGCAGCCTCTGCTTCCTGGGCAAAAACCGCCGCCGAGGGCGCGCAGAGAAGCGCCGCCGCGAGGCAGGCAAAAAACAGTATTCGTTTCATTGTTCTCCTCCCTTGCGGAACCGGAAGGGATTGAACACCATGCCGGTTTCCGTAAAAAACTTGCTGAAAAATTCGTAGTATTGAAGACGCACCACCTGGATGGCCACGATCATTCCCTCCAAAACGATGATCACGACATTCCCCAGTATCATGATCAGCACCTGAAACGCCGGTCCCGCCGGGGCCCTGGAGACCATCTCCGACAGGGTAAACACGATGAACGAAAGCACCGCGTGGGACAGGGCAAAGGCCCCCACCCGGAGGAAGCTTACCGTGTTGGAAACATAGGTGGAGGCCGTTTCCAGCAGTTCCACAAAGCCCTCCATGATAAAGACCAGAAGCCCCGTTTCCAGCACGGGCCTTTCCCCGGTGATGAGCCTGCCAAGCAGGGGGCCGAAGAAGATGCACAGCGCGGGCAGGGCCAGTCCCGCCATATCAAACCAGGCGAAGCGTCCGCCCAGGGCTATGCGCAGGCCCATGAACAGGGCGTACCAGAAGAAAAGGAGCCCCGCAAGGCCGGTCTTGGAGAAGAGGGCGCTCCCGTATCTTCTCATGATTCCCAGATTGATGATATTGACGATGAGCCCCAGGGAGTTGAGCAGCACCCCCAGGGAGACGGTAAAACCGAAAAAGTAGAAGAGTTTGACTATGCTCCCGGACTCCGGCATCAGATGGAGGATTTGATCCGGCGGCTCCCCCGGAATATTGAGGAGGCCCATGACGAAGCCCGCAGCCTTCCGGGTGGGAAAGGCCAGGAGGCCCTCCAGGGCAAAGACCTCCCCGGTGAGGAGGCCCATCAGCATGGAGCTTATCCCCACGGCGATGAGGGGTACCGAATAGGCCCTCAGCCCGGCGAGGGAGCGGGGGCCCTTCTTTCCCGTGAGGAGCCCCAGGAGGAGCAGCACGAAGCCCTGCCCCAGGTCCCCGAACATGATGCCGAAAAGCACCGTGAAAAAGAAGGCCACGAAGGGGGTGGGATCGATGGCGCCGTAGAGCGGGGCCCCGTAGGAGAAGACCAGGCCCTCGAAGCCCCGGACAAAGGCCCCGTGTTTGAGCGAGACCGGCACGCTCTCCGTTCCTTCAACCACCGAGGGAAGCTCCTCCGGGCTGTAGACCCGGATCGCCGCCCTGCCATCGGTCAGCTTCCCCAGGGACTCAACCAGGTCCCGCAGATCCCCGGCGAAGATCCAGCCGGAGAGCAGGTAGGCGCTGGCCGTGGCGCGGAGCTTCTCTTTAAGCTTCTGCGTCTGGGCGGCCATGAGGTAATCCGATGCCAGGCGGATCAGGGGCTCCCCCCATTCCTCCCGGCAGCGGGCCTTTTCCGCTTCTATCTCCCGCAGTTCCCCCTCCAGCGCGGCGGCATGGTCCCTGAGCCCCGCCAGCATCTCCGAGGGTATGCCCCGGTAACCTTCGGGGACCGTAATGGGAACAAAATCCTGCCTGCCCAGCTCTGAATCCAGGGCAAAACGCCCCTTCCGGGAGGCCGCCGCGAGGATCCGCCCGCGGGAATGCTCCCCGCCCAGGGGGATGATCACGGCCCGGTCACCCAGGGCTGTGCGGAGTTCTTCCTCTCCGCGGGGGTCCACCACCCCCAGGCGGAGGGTCAGGTAGGAAAGCCGGTCCAGATCGCTGAAAGGGGCGTTGAGGTTCTCAAATGCCTGGGCCTCGTTCAGGGCCGCTTCCGCCCGCCGCCGCTCCTCCCTGAGCCCCTCCTCCCGCTTGCGGAGAACCTCTATGCCGCCGGCCAGGCGCTCCGTCAGGGCGGCCTCGTCTTCTCCGGGAAGCGCCGCCCCGGCGGAGGGCTCCGGGGGAAGTCCCACCCCCAGGTAGGCCGCCAGGCCCCTTATCCGTTCCAGAATTTCGTCTATCCGTTTGGCGGCTTCCGCATCCCGCTCCCGGGGCTCGACATTCCCGTCCTCCGCCACGTGGAGCATACCCCGGCGGCCCAGAAACTCGATCACCCGGTCAGCGTCCCGGTCCAGAATGGTCAGCTCTACGCGCTTCATCTTCCTGGGGCGTATCACGAGGGGGCCTCCAGCATATCAAGCACATCCCGGCTGCGGAGCCCCAGGCTAAGCCCCTCGGCCATGCTGGTAAGAAGATCCTCCTCAAACTGCTTAAGTTTGATGAAGCAGACCGTGGCGTCCAGGGAGAAGGGCCGGTGGTGGAAACTCACCCTGGCCAGGTTGTAGAGGTATTCGGAGGCGGCGTTCTGGAAATGCCGGGGGTCCAGCCGCCAGTGCCGGCCCGGTTCCTCCCGGTTCAGAAAACCCGACCGGGACCAGGATTGCCAGGGCTCGTAGTGGTCCAGGGGAAGCTCCAGGGCAGCCTCGGCGTCCTCGGTGAGGGAGCGGTACTTCTGGCTCTGCCAGAGAATGTGCCTGGAGCGCTGGTGCCGGCGCACGGTATTCACGGTGGCTCTGTCTATTCCCACGAGGGAGGACCCCGGCGGCCGGTTTTTCTGCCGGAGGAGCAGGCGGGGGGGGATGTAGTGGCGGCCCCCCTTCCTCATATCTATACGGACCAGATAGCCCCGCGCCTCTTCGCCCTCCATCTGGTAGTAGGTTCTCAGCCTCAGGACCCAGAGCGCGTTTCTGAGGGCTATTTCCTCCTCCAAAATCTTCCCGGATTCGACCCGGTCCCGGAGGGGCAGCTCGAAGAGGGCCTCCCACAGCTTCGTGTAGTAGTGAATGTCCAGTTTGGTTTGCAGGGCTATGCTTCGCCCGGCCAGGGCCGCGGCCAAGTCCCCGCCCCGGAGCTCCTCCAGCAGGAAGCTAAACTCCGTGTTTCGGAGCATGGCGGGCAGATCCGGCCACGCGCCGAAGCGGACCTGCGTAAAACGCCCCAGATCCGTGTGATCCGGCGCTTCGCGCTCCCGCCCCGCCAGGGCTGCAAGGACCCTTTTCAGGTCCCGGTACTCGTAACTCAGGAGCAGCCGCCGCAGAAATTCCGGGGGCCGGGAAAAACTGTTGACGATGCGGAGTATCTGGTCCGCCGTGCGTTCCATGATGCGCCGTTCTAAATCGAGCAGCAGGTCCTTTTCCGGCATATCCCGGTAACTTTTCGGGAAGATCAGGCGGTCCAGCTCGGAAAGGCGGCTCACCGCCTCAAGCCCGGCGATGCGCTTTCCCACAAAGGATTTTCCGATAATGTCGCAGGCCTTGGCGTAAACATAGGCCCGCTCGCCCGGCTTTATCATCAATTTTCAGCGGCCAAGAACCGCTCCACCGCCCGGTTAAAGGCATCGGCATCGCCGTGCAGATCGTCCAGTCCCGCCCGGTAAGCATCGATCTGCTTTTGATACTCCCCGCTTATCAGGGCAAAGTCCCGCCGGTAAGCGTCTTCCAGCTCCGCGGCGCAGGCGGCGCAGCGTTCCTCGTAACGGGCCCGGTTTCGCTTCTCCCCCTCGCTGACAAGCCGGTCCGCCTCGGCCTGGGCTTCGTCCGCCAGGGTACGGGCGGAGGCTTCCACCTCCAGAAGGTGGGCCAGCGTATCCCGAATCACAGGATCGGCCCGCTCCCCGCCGCCCTCCGGGAGGGATTCCGGCGGCGCCGGGTTCCGGGAAAAAGCGGGGCGGGCCACGATCAGGGCCTACCGGGCGAGAAGGATTTCCTCATGCTTCTTGAGGATCCGGTACGCTTCCTGGGCATCCCGCTGCTCCGTCAACTCCGCGTAGAATTGGGGATTGTCGAGCAGTTCCGCCAGGCGCTGCAAGAGCCGGAGGTGATCCTCCGTGTCTTCCGAGGGGGTTAAAAACATGAAGAGAATGTAGACCGGGTTTCCGTCCAGGGCGTCGTAGTCTATGCCCTTCCGGGATATGCCGATGGCCCCGTAGACCCGGTCCACGGCGGCGGTCTTCCCGTGGGGAATCGCTATGCCCTTTCGTATCCCCGTGGACATCTTGGCCTCCCGCTCCCGAATCGCCCGGATCACCTCCTTGCGGTCGCTTATACCGGCGGCTACGCAGAGATGATCCGCCAGCTCCTCGAAAAC
>JAISQV010000202.1 GCA_031273985.1 Spirochaetaceae bacterium
TTCGCCACCACGTAAGGGGAATCCGTAATCTCCACCCCAATCTTCGCAATATCCGAACCCACGGGCCCCATGGAGAAAGGAATCACATACATGGTCCGGCCCTTCATGCTTCCCCGGTAGAGTTCCGTCATCGTCTTCTTCAACTCCGCCGGATCTATCCAGTTATTCGTGGGCCCCGCGTCGTCCTGGCTCCTGGAGGCAATATAGGTCCGGGCCTCGACCCGGGCCACATCGGAGGGGTCCGACCGGAACAGATAGCAGCCGGGCTTCTTCGCCGGATTAAGCGGCGTGGCCAGGCCCGCGTCAATGGTGATTTGAATCATCCGGTCATACTCGGCCCTGCTCCCGTCGCACACCTCCACCGCGTCGGGGCCCATCAGGGCGGCGGCCTCTTCCACCCACTTCTTAAGACCCGAATGTTTGAGATCTTGCACTTTCATCGATATTCATACTCCTGTTATTAGATTTTACCCGAAGGATATTCCATTTCGTTCTGCCATAAGTATAGTACAAAGCCGGGGAAATGTCCCATAAACCGGCCCGCATGAACGGACAGTCAAAGAAGCGGGTTATGAAGCGGGCGCAGGGGGGGGAGCGACTCCGGGGCTACACGCCGAGGTTGAAAAGGACCCCTGCGGGGGCGGCGGGGGCGGGACGGTAGGGCAGAGCGGCGCTGGCGGCCTGGGCCTGGCGTATCTGCGTCTCATAGCGGTCTATGAGGACCTCTATCTGCCGGTCGCTGGGGGCCTCCGTCAGCTCAGGCCGGGGCTGCTTCTTGATCTGTACGAGCTGCTCAATGAGTACGTCCAGGACCTTGAGTTTGTTGATGGACACCCCCCGCGCGCCTTCCGGGGCGGGAACGCCGGAAACGTGCCTGAAGTGGGAGTAAATGTAGGCCCTGGGCGCCACGGGCAGGGACATTTTTCCGCCCTGGGAAGCGCTGATGGCGTAGCCTATGCTGGGGATGGCGGAGGTATTCAAAGTTCCGCGTATCACGTTATTACTCCGGGGCGGTTTTCCGCCTGCAAGATGGGGAGCCTGGGCTCCTGCTTCATATATCGGAATTTTATTAAAAAGTATTAGCCCCGCTTGACGCCGGTCCTCCGGGCTTGCTCACTCCTGGTTGAGGCGCATCCAGTTGGTGATCTGCTGTTCCAGGACGCGGCTCTGGGGCGGGGCGGCGGACCTGACCTGCTCGCGGAGGTAGGGGAGGATCACCCGCCGCTTCAGGGCCAGCCAGTTGCGAGGGAGTATGTCCGGCGGCTCCAGGGATTCCTCCGGCGGTATATGCCCCAGGAGGCCCGGATAGAACTGCGGGAATATTTGTTCCGTGACGCTGCGCAGGGCGGAAAAGCCCTGGGCTATGCCGAAGGTGTTTTCATTCATGCGCAGGCGCCGGCTTTCTTCCAGAAGGAATCGCTGCGTTTCGCTGTTGAAGAGCCACCGGGTGAAAGCTTCGGTGGCGGCGCCGGCCTTACCGCCCCGGCAGACCCCGTACCAGGTTGAATTTTCTTCCAGGGGAATACTGTTCCCGCCGTTTTCCTTCCGGGACCCTGAAAGCCAGCGGAAGTCCAGCGTGTCCCGCAGCTCCTCACTCATCACAAAAAATTCCGCGCTTCCCAGACAGGTGAAGAGAATGCGCCCCGACTGGACGAGTTTTACCGGCGGCACAAAAAAATACTTAAAAGAAAAATCATCCTCCGAGGCAATGTCCGTATTGGCGTCTTCTATCCAGCGGCGGACGTAAAGGATAGCTTCTTCCAGGGCGTCCCCGTTCCATGTCAGGGTTTCGGCTTCCCGGAAGGCCGTGTTGAAGAGGGTGGCGGTGAGAAAGAGAAATTCACTGTTCCAGGAGGGGGAAAAGCCCATCCGCGTATAAGACCCGCCGTTGCCGGTGACGGCGGAATAAGTGTTGTAGGTCTTGCCCAGGGTACGGATCTCTTCCAGCCCTATGGTGAAGGGGCCCGACAGGAGGCCCGCATTTTCCCGGGCAAAGGCAACCGCGGGAATGTTGAAGGATACGGGAAGGAGATACTGTTTTTCTTCTATGCGGCCCAGGGAAAGAAGCCGCCGGTAGAACTGGTCCGCCCGGAGGGAGCCTTCCCTAAAGTAACTTTGCAGGGGCCGGAACAGGGTGCGGGAGGAGGCGCTTTTAAGCCAGCTCGCCACGAGAATGTCGGGGCCGCGTTCTTCCTCCGGGGCGGGACCCGCCCCGCCGCGGGTATTTTTACGGAGGTCCGTCAGCCTCTGGACGGGGTTTTCAAAGTAGCGGACTTCTACCTTCTCGTCATGGTCCGCGTTGAAGTATTCGGCATAGACGGCGATCTCCGGGCGGTCGGTCCAGATGATTGCCGCCCTCGGACGGGCGGCGCAGGCGCAGAGAAACAGGAAGGGCAGAAGCAGCAGGGCCCGCCGTTTTTTCATGGGTCAATCCTAGGATTCACCCCTGAAAATGTCAACGGGAAAGGAAAAGTGAGGAAGGGGAGGAGGGGGCCGAGCCCCCTGCGCCCGGCCCAAGGTGCCGGGCTACCCCCGTGCGGGGGGCCAGCCCCCCGCAACGCCCCCTGTTGGGGGGGCCCGATGCCCCCCAAACCCCCTAGCCCGGGGGGATACCCCCCGGACCCCCGCAGCGCCCCGTGCTCTCTCCTTGGAGTTTGCGCAAAGCTAAAGCCGTAGGCTTTTGGCAGCGCAAACTCCCAAGCTGAAAACCGCAAAGCGGTTTTCAGCACGCGCAAGGGACAATTCCGTGCCGCTGTATAGCGGCACATAGATTTTTCCTATAATTGCCAGACCCGAAGGGGCTGATAGAGCCCCTTCTTATACCCTCACTCCTCCGCGGCCTTGACTTATCCCCGCCCCTCCCCTACCATCAGATCCATGACTGCCGACGAATTACGCAACAAATTTATTGAATTCTTCACGTCCCGGGGGCACGTCCAGATTCAGGGTAAATCGCTGCTGCCTGACAACGACCCCACGGTGCTTTTCACTACGGCGGGGATGCACCCGCTGGTGCCTTATCTGCTGGGGCAGGAGCATCCGGCGGGGGCGCGGCTGGTGGACTATCAGAAGTGCGTGCGCACCGGGGACATTGATTCTGTGGGCGACCGGAGCCACCTGACTTTTTTTGAGATGCTGGGGAACTGGTCCCTGGGGGATTATTTTAAGGAAGGGGCCCTGGCCATGAGTTTTGAATTTCTTACCGCCCCTGAATGGCTGGGTATCCCCCTGGAGAAGCTGGGGGTAACGGTTTTTGAGGGCGATGAGAACGCCCCCAGGGATGAGGAATCCGCAGCGATATGGAAGAAGCTGGGGATTCCAAGCGAGCGCATAGCTTTCAGGCCCAAGGAAGATAACTGGTGGGGGCCGGCCGGCGCCACAGGGCCTTGCGGGCCGGACTCGGAGATGTTCTACGATTTCGGCGGGGAGCCCTGCGGGCCGGATTGCGGGCCGGGCTGCTCCTGCGGGAAGTGGCTTGAGATATGGAACGATGTGTTCATGCAGTACAACAAGACCGCCGACGGGACCTACGAGCCCCTGGCGCGGAAGTGCGTGGATACGGGGATGGGCATAGAGCGGACTGTTACGATTCTCAACGGCCTCCGCTCCGTCTACGATACGGAAATTTTTGCCGGAATCCGGGGGGCCGTGGAGAGGGCCGCCGCCTATGTTTACGGCGGCGACGCTGAGAAAGACCGCTCCGTGCGGATCATCTGCGATCATCTGCGGGCGGCGGTCTTTATTCTGGGGGACCCCAGGGCGGTGAGCCCCTCCAATGTCGGGGCGGGCTACGTGCTCCGCCGCCTGATCCGGCGGGCGGTGCGGCATGGCCGGAAGCTGGGCATGGAGGGCCGGGTGCTCCCCCCCCTGGCGGAGCTGGTGATAGAGCGTTTCAAGGGGCCCTACCCGGAGCTTGAGGAAAACCGCCTGTCCATCATCGATGAGCTGGCCAGGGAGGAAGATAAATTCCTGGAAACCCTGAAGACCGGGGAGCGGGAGTTTGAGAAGCTGCTGCCCCAGGTGCTGAAGAATCCGCAGCGGGTCATGTCCGGGCGGCTGGCCTTCAGGCTCTTTGACACCTACGGCTTTCCCATAGAGCTTACCGAAGAGCTGGCGGCGGAAAACGGCCTCCGGGTCAACCGGGATGAGTTTGACGAAGCCTTCAGGAAGCACCAGGAACTTTCCCGCAGCCAGAGCGCGGGGGCCTTTAAGGGCGGCCTGGTGGATCAGGGGGAAATGGCGACCCGCTACCATACGGCCACCCACCTGCTGCACCAGGCTCTGAGGCTGGTGCTGGGGGATCATGTAGCCCAGAAGGGCTCCAACATCACCGCGGAACGGATGCGTTTCGACTTTTCCCACCACAGCCCCATGAGCGCCGGTGAAATTGAGCGGGTGGAAGCCCTGGTCAACGAACAGATCCGGCGGGATCTGCCCATTACGGTGGAGGTGATGAGCCTGGAGGAGGCGAAGGAGAAGGGCGCCATCGCTCTTTTTGGGGAAAAGTATGAGAATCAGGTCAAGGTCTACTCTGTGGGGGATTTTTCCAAAGAGGTCTGCGGCGGCCCCCATGTAACCCGCA
Organism: Spirochaetaceae bacterium; assembly: GCA_031273985.1. Taxonomy (GTDB): domain Bacteria; phylum Spirochaetota; class Spirochaetia; order Treponematales; family Breznakiellaceae; genus JAISQV01. Next base: position 4,583 of record JAISQV010000202.1, read on the forward strand.
CGGGGGGTATGGGGGTTTTTAAGATTCAAAAGGAACAGAGTTCTTCCGCCGGGGTCAGGAGAATCCGGGCCGTGCTTGAGTAGATCCCGGCTCCCCGGAGCGGGCTGCGCATGGTGTAAGGCAGCGGGAAAGGCGGCCCTGGGGCGTTTTTCCCTTAATCTACGGTTGTTTTCCCAAAATATGCCTTTCGGGAAAGCCTCTAATGTGAAGGTTATGGATATGAAACGGTGTTTTTTGGTTATTTGCGTTCTGATCTTCGGAGCGGCCCTTCTGCCGGCCCAGAACGAACTTCAACCCGTGGCGATAGTGCGCCTTACCCGGAGCCAGCCCATCACGGTGAAGGAGCTTAAGACCGAGGTGGCAAAGATAGAGGCGCAGACGGGCCAGCCCCTGACCCCGGCGCAGCGGCGGGAAGT
>JAISQV010000225.1 GCA_031273985.1 Spirochaetaceae bacterium
CGGGGGAGGATATGCCGGCGGAGAGTTTTCTGCGGGCCCTGGGCCGCGCGGCGGGGGTAACGGTGCTGCACGACGCCCTGCCCCGGACGGCGCTGAGCCTTGATATTCGGGATCTTCCGCTGCGGGAGGCGCTGGAGGTGCTTTTGGTGATGCTGCCGGATTTTACGCTGGAGGAGGGGGGCGCTTATTACTATCTGCGGAGGAAGGCCGCCGCCGTTGCCGGGACCGGCCCGCCCCGGACCGCGGCGGCGGAGCGGATAAGCCGGGAGGGGGAGCGCTACTCGGCGCATATTGAAGAGGGGAGGTTTCTTGAGGTGTTGACGGAGCTTTTTCAAAAGGGAGAGCGGGAGTATTCGATCATGACCCGGACGGACGGGCCGCTGGAGAATCTGCACTTTGCGGACCGGGATTTTGACAGCCTGCTCCGGCTTATTCTGGAGCAGGGGAACGGGGACTATGTGTTGAGTAACGGGGTGTACTACATCGTGGAGCTTCAGCGTCGGGATGTGCTGAAAAAATTCCGGGAGATCCGGGTGCTGCATCTGAGCCATATAGCGGCGCAGGATTTTCCCTCCCTGCTTCCCGGAGACCTGGCTGCGGGGAACCTTATCAAGGTGGACAAGAACACCAATACGCTGATTCTGACCGGCACGGGGGAGGAGATAAATCCTGTCGCGGAATTCGCCGCCCTGATAGACCAGCCCAGGGAGGGGTTCCCCTACCGGCGTTTCGATCTGCGGTTTTACAGCGCCCCGGAGCTGCTCGCCGGCCTGCCCCAGCGTTTTGCGGCCCTTTCCCCGGCGGCGGTTCCCGGGGGCCGCTCCATTGTGGCCCAGGGGCCTGAGGAAAGCCTCGATGCGCTGGGGGAGTACCTGGCCCGGACGGATCTGCGGGATCAGGGCTACGCGGTGTCCCTGCGCTATATACGCATGGAGGATCTGCTGGCCAATCTGCCCCCGTCGGTAAGCGCCGAGGATATTTACGATTCCGGGTATCCGAATTTGATATTTTTCAGCGGCTCCGAGGAGAAGCGGGAGCTTTTTCTGCGGGAGCTGGAGCTTATTGACCGGCCCCGGCCGCAGATACGCTACGAGCTTCTGGTGGTCGAATATATGAAGAGCCGGGAGCGGGGTGTAAACCGCGGTATAAGCGGCAGCGCGGAAAGGGGAGGCGCCGCCGGGACGGAGGGGGCGGAGTCTTTGACGGGCGGCGCCGCTTCCTTTATGGGGAATTTTTCAAACATCCTCAATTTGAATTTCGATGTGGTTTCCCAGTTTGGTTACCAGTTTGCCCTGAATTTGAGCGCCCAGATCGGGGAAAACACGGCCCAGGTCTACGCGGACACCACGATGAACGGCCTTTCCGGGCAGGAGATTCGTTTTCAGAACACCGATACCTACCGCTATCAGGAATTCGAGGTGGACCCCGATACGGGGAGCCTGATACGCAGCGGCGTAACCCGTGAAATAAGCTCCGGGCTTATCGTTTCCCTCAACGGCTGGGTTTCCGGGGACGACATGATCACTATCGCGGTCAACGCCACGGTTTCCAAGCAGAACCGCAACCCCAACGGGGACGGGACGGGGATACCCTCGACCTCGGAGCGCATCATTACTACCCAGATACGCACCCCCTCGGGAACGCCCATCGTGCTGAGCGGGCTTATCAAGGAGGATTCGAGCCGGACGCTGCGGAAGATTCCCCTTTTGGGGGATATTCCCATCCTTGGGCATTTGTTCGGCAGCAACGATGATGTCCGGGAGCGGACGGAGATTGTGATATATATTGTGCCCTACCTTTTGGGCGACGAGAGCGGAACCGCCGGTACGGCCCGGCGGCTTGAGCAGTGTTACCGCCGTTTTTTTGCGGGGGGCTTCCGGTGAACGCTGCCGCAATGAGCGCCCCCGCAGTAAACGCCCCCGTAGCGGCGGGCGCGGCGCGGGATGTGCTGAGCCGGTACGCGCCCCTGCCTGAGGGCGATGAGCAGTACCCGGCGGCCTTTATCGAAGCCCAGGGCGCGATCAAACTTGCCGAAGGGCCGGAGCGGGTAACCGTGGGCGTTACGGGCAAGGTTACGGCGCTGACCCGGAATCTGCTCCGTAACTACCACGGGAAGGTCATAGAGTATGTGCCGCTGGAGGGCTCGGAGCTTTCCGCCTGGCTCTCCGCCAAGATGGGAGAGGCCGCCGGGGCCCGGAGCCCCCAGGCGGGCGGGACCGGGGACGGGAGCCTTTCCCTGGACAGGCTTGCCAATGACGCCCCGGTGATCAACCTGGTAAATTCCATCTGCATCGAGGGCATACGCTCCGGCGCTTCGGACATACACCTTGAGGCGGGGCCCTCCGGGGTAAGGGTGCGCTGCCGCATAGACGGGGCGCTGCGCACCGTGCGGACGATCCCCGGAGAGCGCTTCCCCGCCGTGTCGTCCCGCATCAAGATCATGGCCAATCTTAACATCCTGGAACGGCGGCAGCCCCAGGACGGGCGCATCACCGTAACCGTGGGGGACGAGCGGGTGGAACTGCGGGTTTCCATAGTTCCCGTTACCGGCGGGGAGTCCATCGTGCTGCGTATCCTGGGGAAGCGGGCCGCCGCAGCCCTGGGGGAGCTTGGTTTTGGGGAGGAACAGCTATCCCTGCTGCGCTCCCTGCTCCGCCTTCCCCACGGGCTGATTCTGGTGACGGGCCCGACGGGGAGCGGCAAAACCACTACCCTCAACGCCATGCTGGAGGCCATAGCCTCGGACACGGTAAAGATCATTACCATTGAGGACCCCGTGGAATTTATCGTCCCCGGCGTGAACCAGATACAGACCAACGAGGCCATAGGACTCTCCTTCGGGACCCTGCTGCGCCGGGTGCTCCGGCAGGACCCCAATGTGATCCTCATCGGGGAGATTAGGGACGGCCCCACGGCGGAGATAGCCCTGCGCTCGGCCCTGACGGGGCATCTCGTGCTTTCCACGCTCCACACCAACGACGCCGCATCGGTGATTCCCCGGCTCATCAATATGGGCCTTGAGCCCTACCTGGTAGCATCGGTGTTGAAGGGCGCCGCCGCGCAGAGGCTGGTACGAAAACTCTGCCCCCGCTGCAAAACCGCCCGGCCCGCGGAGGCGGGGGAAAGACGCATACTCCGGCTGGCGGGGATAGAGGCGCGGCAGCTCTGGCACAGTTCCGGCTGCGCGGAGTGCGGCGGCACGGGCTTTGCCGGGCGGACGGTGATCGCCGAGGCCTTTGCCCCGGATCAGGCGCTGGAGGAATCGATCATGAAGTCCTGGAACATAACGAGCATCACCGCCCTCTTGAGGGAGCGGGGAATGAGAAGCCTTCTCCACGACGGGCTCATGAAAGCCGCCGGGGGGATAACCACCATAGCGGAAGTGGAACGGGAAGTGCTGATCCCCGAGGCTGAGGCATGAGGGCGCGGCGCGGCGCTGAGCCGCCCAGGATAAACGCCAGGGCGGTGCTCGAATTCACCGAAATGATGGATACCCTCCTTGCTTCGGGGCTTTCCCTGCGGGACAGCCTGGAAATGACCGCCTCGGCGGGGGCCGCTGCGGAGGGAGCTTCCGGGGCCGGAAACGCTTATCTCCGGCGGGGGAAACAAAGCGGCGCAGCTTTGGCGGCGGAGGAAATACTGTCGGGCCTGGGGCGCGGCGCTTCCTTTGCCGGAGCCCTCTGCGCCCTGGAAAAAACCTTCCCGCCGGTGTACCGGGGAATGATCTCCGTGGGCGACAAGGCGGGCTCGGTGGAAAAAATATTCCCCCGGCTGGCCGTCTTTCTCCGGGAACAGAGGGCGATCCGCGACAAGACCGCCGCTGCCCTGGCCTACCCGGCGCTGGTACTGTTCATCGCCCTGGCAGGTTCCCTGGCCCTGGCCCTGCTGGTCCTGCCCCGGCTGGAAAGCGTCTTTTCCGCCTTCGGCGGCGGCGCGGGGGAAACGGTGAGCCGCAACATCGCCGCCATAAAAACAGCTTTCCTGCGGCTGGGGGCAGGGCTCCTCGTATCGGCAACAGTGATTGTCGCGGCCAGATTCGCCGGCGGCGCGGACAGGGGAGCGGAACTGCTGGACCGCCTGATCCTCTCGCTGCCTCTGGCGGGGCGCTTCATCGTATCCTGGGAGACCCTCAATTTCAGCTTCGCCATGGAGGCCCTGACCGCCGGAGGAATCTCCGTGGAGGCGGGCCTCATCGAGGCGGAGGCCGTACTGTCGAACCGCCATTACCGGCGGGCCCTGGAAAAAGTGCGCGGCGCGGTGATGAACGGCGGCAGCCTCTCCGCAGCCTTCGCCGGCGCCGGAGTATTCCCCCCCTATTTCTGCCGCTGGGTCTCCGTGGGCGAAAGCTCCGGCAGAAGCGAAGGCGTCTTCACCCAGATACGGACCTGGTTTCAGGGCGAAATCGAAAAACAAACGCAGCGATTCCTGCTTCTCATCGAGCCGGCCCTGATTGCGATCATCGGCATCCTGATACTGATCCTGGTAACAGCGATAGTGCTGCCCCTCTTCGAGGCTTACGGGAATCTGTTGTAACAGTAAAAACTGACGGAGGTAACCAATATGGAAAAACGCAGAACGAAAGTAAAACTACGGCAATTAAGCCGGGGGGGACGGCACAGGTGCCGCGGTCTCCCCCCCGCCTCCAGCCCGCGCTTCGCGCGGTCTTCCGGCTCCCCCCTCTGTGGGGGGCTCTGCCCCCCGCAACGCCCCCCGTTGGGGGGCTCGACGCCCCCCAAACCCCCCGGTTACGGGGGCGGAATTCCGGGGGATGAAGCTGAGGGGGGCTGGACCTTTATGGAAACGCTCATCGTCATAGGCATAGTCCTGGTGCTCACCTCGTCGGTGGGATTCATGGCGGTTAAATACCTGGACAAGGCAAAGATAGTAACCGCCCGGAGCCAGATAGAAACCTTTTCCATAGCCCTGGACGCTTACTTCATGGACTGCGGCGAGTATCCCTCCGAGGCGGAGGGGCTTGCAGCGCTCTGGGAAAAGCCCCAGGGGGCGGGGCCTTACTGGAGCGGCCCCTATGTGGGAAAGCCTGTGCCGCAGGACCCCTGGGGGAACAGTTACGAGTACCGGCAGCCCGGCTACAACAATGCCCCCTACGGGATCAGGTCCCTGGGGCTCGACGGCCTCGAAGGGGGCGAGGGAAACGATGCGGATATTACTTCCTGGGAATAGGGCCCTGCAGCGCGGAGGGGAGGAAACCTGCGGGGAAGGCGGGTTCATCCTGCTGGACGCGCTGCTCTGCCTCTTTACCGCGATCCTGCTTTTGCTGCTGCTGGAGCGCTGGGGCGTCTCGGCGCTGCGGGTTTCCCGGCGGGCCCTTGAACGGAGCTGGGCGGTGGTAAGGGAGCGGAGCGGCCTTCCGGGGGAGGGGTTTAATGGAGAATAATGCCGCGCTGCGGGGGCCGTGCGAGGGGGAGGGGGGGAGCAGCATTCCTGAAACCCTGCTGGCCCTGGCCATTGTTTCCCTCTCCCTCCTTACTGCCCTGGGCGCTTCGAGTTCCCTCCCCCGTATCGCGCTGGAATCACGGAGGGCCCTCGTTACAGGCACCGAGATACTTCGCTTTGACCGGCGCTTCCGCGGCCTGCTGGAGGAGGTGATCATCCCCTACTGGGAGCAGCCTTTTGGCGATGCGGCGGGCGGCGTGATCCGGCGGGAGGCTCCGGCGGCGCTGGAGATTCCCTGGTACCGGGGGAGGCGGGAAAACACCATAGCCCTCAGCCTGGACGCCGGGGGCCGCATAAGCGTCCTGGCAGCGGGAGACGCTGCGCCCTTCACGAGCCCCGAAGGAGCGGAAGCGGTAGAGATAGTGCGCTCCGGCGTTACGTTTCCGGGAATACGCATCACCTGGTCCAGCCGGGACGGGAAGGCCCAAAGCTTCATTCCCCTGGGAGGAGGGTATTGGCATGAATCGCTGTAACACTTTCCGCCCCGAAAGTTATGGGCACGAATCGTATCCGCGTGAGGCGGGTTACGCTTCGGCGGCGCTGCTGGGCCTTCTGGTTTTTCTTTCCGCCCTTGCCTCGGCAAGCGCCCTCTATTTCGGCGGCTGGGCGCGGATGGCGGAACGGGAAGCTTCGGAGGCCGCCGAAACAGCGCTCATGGACGCCCTCGCCGGGGAGGTCCTGGCAAGCCTCGAAGCGGACGCCAGCCCCGGTGTAAACAGTCCGGACGATCCCGTGTGGGGCTGGAACGGCAGGGAAATCGAGGGTTTCCGGGTTTCGGTCTATCCCCTTTCGGACAGGCTCAATCTCAATTTTGTGCGGAAAAATATACTGGAAAACACGCGGCTTGCCATACTCTTTGCTCCGGGCCGGGACCCCGGCGAATTGCAGCAATTCCGGGAAGACCGGGGCCTTTCGCTTTTCATCGAAGACTACCGGCCCTTTTTTGCCGTTGATGATCCCAGCCCCTTCTTCTCCTGCTACGGCTGGGCAAACGTCAACCTGATCGATGAATTTGCTGCCCGGAAGCTGGCCCGTACCCTGACAGGCCGGGACGCGGCGGCTGAAGAAGTCCGGGCAGCGATACAAAAACTGCTCATGGAACAGCGGATCTGCGGCCCGGAAAATCTGGAGGCCCTTCTGGGGATCAACCATGACCGGCTTTTTCCCTGGTTTAACGCGGAGCCTCTCATCAACATAAATTTCGCCGAACCGGCCCTGCTGCGGGAACTTCTCTCCTACGATGCCTATGGGGTGAAAAGCGTTTCCTCCCGGCTTGCGGAAATTGCCGTGCGGCGGGAAGCCGGGGGCATAGCGGCGGGGGATATTCCCCGAATCCTTGGCGTAGCCGGAGGGGGGCCGCTTGGCCACTACCTGGGTTCCATCACCTGGTTTTGGGAGATCCGGGTATCCCGCGGGGAGAGAAGCCGCCGTACCGTGGCATGCAGGCTCCCCGGCGGCGACTCCTCCGCCAAACCGGTTTACCGGATCATTGAGCGTAGATTCCTGGAGGCCGGAGAGCCGCCGGAAGAGAATGTTGGGAGGTATCAGTAATGCTGTTGTTCGCGCCACATCCCGCCGCCTTTCCCGCCGGGGGGAAGCACAGGCCGGGACAGTCCGTTTCGCCGGGCTCTCCCGGCCAGGCCCGCCTTTCCCGGCTGCTTCCCCCGGATGTGGAGCTGTACCTCCTGCGCCTCCCCGGAAGGCGTATCCGGGAGAACGATGTCAGGAGGGAGCTTGCCTCCCGGTATCCCGGCGGCAGTGTTGATTTTGACGTGAAGATCCTTGCCAGGGAGCGGGACGAAAAGCGGCAGCCCTGGCTCCGGGCGGCGGTGTTTGCGGCAAGGCCCGAAGCGGCTGCCCTGTACCGCAGGGATCGCAGGCCGCTTATTCCGGGGGCCGCCCTCCTCAGCGCCGCCTTCAGGATCAGATTCCCCGGCAAGGCGGGCCTCCGCCCGGCGCTGATCATTCTGCTTTCCGGGGGTCGCCTTGAGGCCGCCCTGTTTGAGCGGGGAATCATGGAGGCCCACCTTGCCCTAAACCGGCAAGGCCCGGAGGAAGACGGCGCGCTGCCGACGCTGCTTGAGGAATTTGCCTCCCGTGCAGGGGATGGCCTGGAAGCGGCGGTGGTACTGGACGGCGAGACGGATCGCCGCGCCGAGGCCCTGGCGGCGCGGTTTAAGGGATGTTCCGTTCTTTCTATT
>JAISQV010000216.1 GCA_031273985.1 Spirochaetaceae bacterium
GGCAGGCGGCGCTACATACGGGCCATCAATTCCCGGAACAAGACGGAGCGGGCCGCGGCGGAGCGGGTGGCCGTCAACACGCCCATACAGGGCTCGGCGGCGGACATCGTAAAGACCGCGATGCTCATGCTGGACCGCCGCCTCGCCGAAACCGGAAGCCCCGCACGGCTCCTCCTCCAGGTACACGACGAGCTGATCCTCGAATGCCCCCGGTCTGAGGCCCGCGACGCGGCGGCCCTGGTGCGGGAAGTGATGGAGAATGCGGTAAGCCTTTCCGTTCCCCTGCGGGTAAGCGTGGAAACGGGAAAACGCTGGGGGGATTTCCATTGAATCAGGGGCGGCGCCATGAACGATAGAGACCGATCCGTCTTCGTCAGGAGACTCATCAAGTGGCATGATGAGGATAAGCACCGGCAGATCATTAGCGCCATTGAGGCGCTGGGCGGCGATGGCCTGGACTACGAGATCAGCAGTTACTACGCCCGGGCGCTCAACAACCTGAACCGCTACCAGGAAGCCCTGGACACCCTGCTCCCCCTGGAGCGGGAAGGTTCCGCGGACGGCAAATGGTACTTCCGGGTGGGTTACTCCCTGTACCACCTGGGCCGGGAAGCGGAGGCGGCGGAATACTTCAGGAAGGCGATCGATTACGGCGATGACGCCGCCGACACCCGGACCATGCTGGAACTGAGTCTTGGGGACGCGGAGCAGCGGCGGCGGGGCAGGGAGGTGTATCATCCCGAACTCTACACCGCCGACGAGCTGGATTGCCTGGAGGACCACATTTTGCGGTATTTCGGGGCCTTCCACAATGTGTTTCACGAACTTTCCTCCCCGGACATTCACGTGGACATTGCGGTAATTGAACCTACGAAAGAGCACAATTACTACACGCTGATAACCATGGGCATGGGAGCCCACCGGATGAACGTGCCTCCGGAGCTGGGCGCCCTGGAACGGGCGGAGCTGCTGATATCCCTGCCCCCGGACTGGAATTTGGAGGAAGACGCCCTGGCCGATGAGAAGTGGTACTGGCCCCTCCAGTGGCTCAAAATACTGGCGCGCCTGCCCATTATGGAGGATACCTACCTGGGCTGGGGCCATACCTTATCCAACGAGGGCTCCATTGCGGAAAATACGGAACTTGAGGGCATCCTGCTCCTCTACCCCGGCGCTTTCCACGAAAGAGCCTCGGTCTGCGAAATCCCCGGAGGGCAGATCAACTTTTATCAACTGGTCCCGATTTACCGTGAAGAAATGGAATTTAAAATTAACAACAGCGTGGAACATCTGCTCGAGTTTCTTGACAATTCCATGCTTGAACACGTTGATATTGCCCGAAGAAATGTCTGCAAGGGCTGGGATCAGTTTTCCCTGAAGAAATTTAACCTCATCTAGGGCCCGCCATGAAGCCCCGCGAAGAAAACATCATCGGCCTTACGGGGCTTTCCTGCGCGGGGAAGAATTACACCGCCCGCCTCCTGGAAGCGCGGGGCCTCCCCGTGCTGGACGTTGACAGCCTGGGCCGCGCGGCCCTGAACCTGGAAAAGGCCGCCGTGGCGGCCCGCTTCGGGGCGGGCATTCTGGACGGCGCGGGGGAAGTGGACCGGAAAAAACTCGGCGCGCTGGTCTTCGGCAGGGCCGGAGAACTGGCCGCCCTGGAAGCCATAGTCCATCCCGCGGCAAACCGGCTTACCGGCGAATGGATAGACCGGCAGCGGGGCCGCCCCTGCGTGGTCAACGCCGCCCTGCTCCACCGCTCCGCGGCCTTTGACCGGCTTTCCGCCATCATCCTGGTAGAATCCTGGCTTCCCCTCCGCCTGATCCGGGCCCGCCGGCGGGATAAGCTCCCCTGGCCGGTGATCCTGAGGCGCTTCCGGAGTCAGCGTCATTTCACCGCTCAATATCTGTCAAAAGGGGCCGATATTTATAGGGTGTATAATAATCCCTTTGCTCCGGCCCTGGAGCTTCAGATTGAAGGGATTATCCTTCGTTTGAGGCAATCGGGGATGGTGTGGTGAAATGGAAAAGAAAAAGATCCTTCTGGTAACGGTTTCTGTCGGCATCTTTCTGGTCATAGCCATAGGGGCGGCGATTCTGCTTTTCACGCCGGGGCAGGCGGCCTCCGGCAGCGCCGTGGTCATGCAGCCCGGCGCGGCGGGGACCGCCACGATACAGCGCCCCGCGCCGCCGCCAGCCGTCCCCGCCGGGGAAACGGATTCCGCCGCAGGCATCTTTGAAGCGCCCCCCGCCGCAGAGAATTTTTACACCGGACAAACCGGGGAGCCTCCCGCTTCCCCGGCGGAAACCCGTTTTACGGAGGAAAACTACTTCGTGATTGATGCGGAGCCCGCGGGAAGCGCCCCGCCCGCAGGCGCCGAAGGCCAGGTCCGGATCAGCGTAGCCCGGCCCCAGCCCGCTGCGGCGCCCGGCGTACCTGCGGCGCAGCCCCGGCAGGCCCCGGCGCGGACTGAAGCAAGCCCCCGTCCCGCCCAGGAAGCCCCCCGCAGCGCGGCGCAAAGCGCCCCCCGCGCCGCCGCCCCCCCGGCCTCCCGGCCGTCCGGCGGCGCAGCAAGCAGCGGCACGGCAAACAGCGCCGCGGCAAGCCGGTCCGCCGGGACCGCCAGGTCCAATAACAGGGCCTGGACCGCCTATTGGGTTCAGGCGGGCTCCTTTTCCAGCATGAACAGGGCGGATTCCGCCAAGGAAAGCCTTGCCGCCAGGGGCATCACCTCAATAGTCGAGAACAACGAATTGAACGGCAAAATATGGTACCGTGTCCGGGTAGGCCCCTACACGTCCCAAAACGAAGCCGATTACTGGCTTGCCCTGATTCAGACGCTGCAAGGTTTTGAGCAGAGTCAGGTGTGGCGGAGCCCTGTGGTAAATTAACAAAGTCAATTGTGATGATCCTATAATTAATTAAGATTATAGTCATTCGGCGGGGAGAAGCCCATGACCAAGAAATACCGGGTAAGTTTGACGCCGGAACAGAGGATCATGCTGGAAAATGTCCTCAGCACCGGCCAACACAACACCCAAAAACGAAAACGGGCGCAGGCCCTCCTGCTTGCGGACGAACAAACAATCGACACCGCCATTGCGGAACAGGTGGGAATGCACCGGCGGGGGGTGGAAAACCTGCGGATGCGCTTTGTCGAAGAAGGCTTTGAGCTGACTCTGGAAGGAAAGCCAAGGGGACACCGGCCCCGGTCCATTCAGGGTGAAGATGAAGCAAGACTCATCGCGCTGGTATCTTCCGCCATGCCTGACGGACACGACCGCTGGGCCCTGCGTCTGATACGGGATGCCTGGGCAAACCTTGAAGGGACCCATGCCAAAAAAGTATCCCACGAAACCATTCGCCGGGCCCTGAAAAAAGCGGGCATAAGCCTTGCCAAAGGCGGCCCATCCCCCGGCGAGGAAATGCCGCCCCCGTAACCCTCCCTACGCCTGCGCGACAAGATTGAGAAAACGCCGGGTCCGCTCCTCCCGGGGGTTTTGGAACACCACCTCGGGGCTGCCGGCCTCCATCACCAGCCCGTCCTCCATGAAGACCACCCGGCTGGAAATTTCCCGGGCAAAATTCATCTCGTGGGTAACGATCAGCGTGGTCATGCCGCCCAGCACAAGCTCCTTGATCAC
>JAISQV010000314.1 GCA_031273985.1 Spirochaetaceae bacterium
CCCGGCGGAGCGTTTCGGCGAGCGTTACGCGGCGCTGGTAAGTACGATTCTTGAGCGTATCCGCGCCAACCGCAGCGTCCTGGTTTTTACGGATTCCCGGAGGCGGGCGGAGCGCATTACCTGGCTGGTCAACCAGGAGGCGGGGGAGCAGGCGGCCTGGGCGCACCACGGTTCGCTTTCACGGGAGATACGGCAGAGCGTGGAGCGGCGTCTTGCGGAAGGCGCGCTGCCCTGCGTGGTGGCGACTTCCTCCCTGGAACTGGGCATAGACATAGGCGCCGTGGACGAGGTGATTCTGGCGGGGACTCCGGGCAGCGCCGCCCAGACCCTTCAGCGTATAGGGCGGTCGGGCCACCGTGTCGGCGCGGTGAGCCGGGGCAGGGTGTTCCCCTTCCACGGGCTGGACCTTTTGCAGGCTGCGGCGGCGGCGGGGGCGGTGGAGGATCGTGAAATCGAGGAAACCCGGCCCATAGATAATCCCCTGGATATTCTGGCCCAGGTGATTCTGGAACTCTGCACGGAAAGGAACTGGAAAACCGATGAACTCTACCATACCCTGCGGGGATTCTACAGTTTCAGGACCCTTTCCCGTCCCGCCTTTGACGGAGTGATTCGTATGCTCACGGGACACTACGGGGAAAGCCGGATTCGGGAACTCAGGAACCGGCTCTACCTGGACCGTGAAACGGGCGAACTCACGGCGGCGGCGGGGCTGCGTATGCTGCTCTATATTTCAGGCGGGGTCATTGCCAACCGGGGCTATTTTTCCCTGCGCCTTGCCGACGGAACGAAGATAGGCGAGCTGGACGAGGAATTTGTCTGGGAACGGCGCATAGGGGACAGTTTTGAATTCGGGAGCCGCTCCTGGACGATCAGCGGCATAGGCGCCGAGGCGGTTTCCGTGATTCCCCGGGAGGAGGCCTCGGACTTCGCGCCCTTCTACCGGGGCGATACGCCTTTTCGCAGCCCCGTCCTGGTGCGGCGTATGCTGGAATTGCTGGACGCTTATGCCGCCGGGGGCGGCATAAGCGCGGGGCCCCTGGGGGACTCTTTTTCCGCTGACGCCCGCAGGGAGCTTGCAGCGTTTTTGGCGGGCCAGGCGGATGCCCAGGCCGGTGTTCCGCTCCCCGGAGAGAATCATATTCCCGTGGAGATCATAGAGGATTGGGACCTGCGCCCGGATCTGCGGCAGGTCTTCCTGCACAGCTTCCGGGGCGGGGCGATCAACCATCCGCTCTCCCTGGCTCTGGCCCAGGGGCTCGAAGAGCGGGCCGGCTGCCGGATAGACACCCTGGCGGATGACAATGCGGTGCTGCTCACGCTGCCCCGTTCCACGGGGGATGATCCCGAGGCGCTGCTGAGGGAGGCCCTGCGGGAGGCGGCGGCGCGGGGTGAGGGCCTGTTCCGGCGGCGGCTGGCCGCTTCCGGCATCTTCGGCGCGGCTTTCCGGGAGGCGGCGGAACGGTCCCTGCTCCTTCCCCGGACGGCGCCGGGGAAGCGTATGCCCCTCTGGATCAGCCGCGAGAGGTCCCGGCGGCTCTTTGACGCCACCGTGGGTTTTGATGATTTTCCCGTCATCAGTGAAGCCTGGCGGGTCTGCCTGGAGGATAGGTTTGATCTGCCGGGCTTCGCCGCCCTGCTCCGGGACCTGGCCGAAGGGCGGGTGGAACTGTCCTTTTTCAGACGCCGGGCCCCTTCGCCCTTTGCCCGGTCCTCCCTATGGCAGGATACCAACAGCCGCATCTACGAGGGCGATGAGCGGAAGGATGCCGGGAACAGCGCCGCCGGGCGGGTTTCCCTGGCGGACCGGATCATCCGGGAGGCCCTGGACGGCACCGCCCCACGGCCTCCCCTGCCGGAACAGGTGGTGCGGGATTTCTGCGCCCGGCTCAGGCGGGAACTCCCCGGCTGGGCCCCCCAGGACGGGACGGCCCTCTCCGAGTGGGTCCGGGAGCGGGTTGCCATTCCCCTGGACGAGTGGGAAATGCTGCTCCCCGCGCTTCCGCCGGAGCTTGGGGAAGAGGTCCGGGGAGACCCTTCCCTGGGGGGCCGGGTGAAGACCCTGCTCCGGGAGGGCTCCTCCCTGGCCGCGCTGGTTCACCGGGACCGGGCCCCGGCCTGGGCGGATCACGCACCGGCCTTTCTGGGGGAGTGGCTCCGCTTCCAGGGCCCCCTTTCGGCGGAGCGCCTGGGGGCGGTCTTCGGCGCGGGAGTGGCGGAGGCCCTGGAGGCTCTGGCCGGGGCGGGAACCCTCATATCGGGGCTCAGCATAAAGCCGGAGGGGGAGGGGTTTTTCTGCGACCGGGAGAATCTGGAACTGCTCTTCCGGCTGACCCGTAAAAAGGCCCGCCCCCAGGTCCGGGAGCGGGAGGCGGCGCTCATAGTGCCCTACCTGGCGCGGCGGCAGGGCCTCCTGGGCGGGGAGCGAAACGAAGGGCCGGACCCCGCGCCGGGCCGGAGTGAAGTTCCCCGGCCCTGGGATAGGCTGCGGGGTTTGGCGGAGCCGGCCCTGCTCTGGGAACACGAGATTTTCCCCGCCCGGTTGCCGGGCTACGATGGGGCGGCGCTGGACGGGGAGCTCCGCCGGGGGCGGCTCCTCTGGTACGGGGCTGGCCCGAACAGGGTCGGTTTTGCGGCCCCCGACGAGCTGGACCTGATCCTTCCCGGCTATGCGCCCGGCGGCCTTCCCCCGGCGCTGGAAGAACTTGCCGCCCAGGGTTTCTTCGACATACCCCGGGAATTCTACGAGATTCGGGACCGGCTCCGCATGGATACCCGGCAGGCGGCGGGGTTTCTCTGGGAAGGGGTCTGGCGGGGGCTTCTTTCGGCGGACAGCTTCGAGCCGCTGCGCCGGGGCCTGGAACGTTCTTCCGCCGCCGAAGCGGCCCCCGCCTCCCGGCTGCGGGGCCGCCGCCGCATTCCCAGGGCCCTCCGGGCGCGCCCCGGAGCTTCCGGCATGGAGGGCCGCTGGTTCTACCTGGGCCGGGAGGAGGAGGGGCCGGATATTCTGGACGAGGAGGGCCTCAACCGGGACAGGGCGCGGCTCCTCCTGGATCGCTGGGGGGTTTTGACCCGGCCTTTCCTGGAACGGGAGGCCGGGCCCCTTTCCTGGAGCCTCCTCCTCCCCTCCCTCCGGCGCATGGAGCTTGCCGGGGAAATTGTGGCGGGGCGCTTCTTTGGGGGGATCAACTCCCTCCAGTTTGCCCGCCCCGGCATAGCCGCCGAGCTTGAGGCCGCGGAATCCGGGGGCGGCGTCTACTGGATGAATGCCGCGGACCCGGCAAGCCCCGCTGGCCTGGACGTGGAGGGCCTGGACCCCCGGCTTCCCCTGAGGCTCTCCGGCTCCCGGCTCTGTTTCCGGGGGGCGGAACTGGCCGCCTTTACCCGCCGGAATGGCCGGGAACTCAGAATATTCGTTTCTCCGGAGGATCCGGACATGGGGGAAATCCTGGGCTTTCTTGGCAGGGGCCGGAAGGAGCGGGTCATCGTGGAAACCATAAACGGCGTGTCGGGCCTCAAAAGCCCCTACGGGGAAGCCCTCCGGGCGGCGGGCTTCCTCCCCGACCGGGACCGCTGGATCCGCTATGCGGGCTATTGAAGCGCGGCTGAATAGTTGGTAAGCTGAAACCTTCAACTGTGTTCGTAATATCATCGCGGAATCTTTATAAAATCTCCATAAAAACTGAATTTTGCCTTTTCAGGGGCTATGTTATGAACGGAAGGTGGGCATGATCGGTTTGATAGGCGGGGGGGCCATCGGGGCAGTGTTGTTTTTCGCCGGGGCGCATTTGATGAGGCGGCTGCGCTCCCGGAAGGCGGAGAACCGGGAATCGCTCCTTTGGGAACTTGCCCTGGCACGGGAAAAGGCAGAGCAGGCGGAACAGGCCAATCAGGCCAAGAGCGACTTTTTGGCCAACGCAAGCCACGAGATTCGTACTCCCATGAACGCCATTATCGGAATGTCGGAATTGATACTCCGGGAGGACATCAGCCCCAGGGTCTATGAGCAGGCCACGAGCATTAAACAGGCTGCGGGGAATTTACTTTCCATCATAAATGATATTCTGGATTTTTCCAAAATCGGATCAGGGAAGCTCGAAATTACCCCGGTGGAATACCGGCTTTCATCGCTGCTCAATGACATAATCGTTGTTACCAGGGCAAAGATCCTTGAAAAACCGATTCTGTTTATTACCAATATCGATTCCCGGCTTCCCGATGTTTTGGTAGGCGATGTAACGCGGTTCAGGCAGGTGCTCCTCAATATCCTTTCCAATGCGGCAAAGTATACCCGCGAGGGTTTTATCTCCCTCAGCATCATGGGGGAACTTTCCGATACCGGGGTCCTTTTTACGATTCCCATAAGCGATTCGGGCATAGGCATACGGGAAAAGGACCGGGAGCGGATCTTCGAAAATTATGCCCAGCTTGACCGGGCGGCCAACGCGGGTATAGAGGGGACCGGCCTTGGGCTTCCCATAGCGCAGAGTCTGGCCCGCCTTATGGGCGGAACGATAAGCCTGGAAAGCGAATACGGCAGGGGGTCCACCTTCACCGTAACCATGCCCCAAAAGCTAGCCCCAAGGGTCTCCGCATCGGAGGGGCTGCCCAACCGCTTTGCCCTGGTGGAAGAGCCGGAAGGCAAGAAGATACTTTTCTACACGACCCGGCTGAGTTACGGCGAGTCCTACGTCTGGTCCGCGGGGAATCTGGGTATTCCCTGCACCCTTGCGCTCAAGCAGTCGGAGTTTGTTGAAGCCCTGGAACACGAAACCTACTCTCATGTAATGGCCTCCCATTTTCTCTACGACAGCGCCGCAAAGATCATCGAGGCGCGGGGGGAGAGCGCTAGGATCAACCTCATACGGATAAGCGAATACGGCACGGGGACGCAGGATCTTCGTTCCATCAGTATTCCGGTTCACACCCTTACCCTGGCGAATGTACTCAACGGCCGGGCGGAAAGACACGCCTCGGCCCGCTCCAAACGCCTCGAATTTAACTTTACGGCGCCGGAGGCGTTTATTCTGCTGGTGGACGATGTTGCCACGAATCTCAAGGTAGTCCAGGGACTCCTCGCGCCCTACCGGGTGCAGACCGATACGGCCCTTTCCGGGGCGGAGGCCCTTGCCCTGCTACGGGACAGGGATTACGATCTCATACTCCTGGATCACATGATGCCCGGCATGGACGGGGTGGAAACGGCAAAGGCCATACGCGCCCTGCCGGATCCCCGCTGCGGCGATCTGCCGATCATCGCCCTTACCGCCAATGTCGTGGAGGGGACCAGGGAAATGTTTATGGAAAATGGTTTCAGCGATTACCTTTCCAAACCCATAAACATCACGGAACTTGACAGTATACTTTCCCGCTGGCTGCCGGAGGAAAAGAAAAAGGCCCCCATACAGATACAGGAGAAGGCCGGGGTGCCCTACCTGGATATTGCCGGCATAGAGGCTGCAAAGGGGCTGGCCCAGTCAGGGGGCGATTGGAAAACCTACGCAAAGGTGCTGGAACTGTTCTGCGGTGACGGGCAAACCCGGATCCGGGAGATACAGCAGAGTCTCGATGAGGGTAACCTGAAGCGTTACACCCTCCTCCTGCGGGGCCTGAAGAGCGCCGGCCGCGCTATCGGGGCGGAGGGGCTCTCGGCCCAGGCGAGGCTGCTGGAGGAGGCGGGGAAGGACGGGGACAGCGAGCGTATCCGCTCCGGTACGGCGCCCTTCTTTCTGGAACTGGAAAAACTCATTCACAGCATAGGGCTGGAAGCGGCCCGGCCCGGAAGCCCCATCAATTCCCGGCCTAAAGAACCGGATCAAGACGAAGAACATCTCCCGGCCTGACGCCGGCCCGCTCGAACCAGCCCTGGGGCGTTTCCAGAGCGTAGCGGGCGGAGCGGCTTGAACTTACGGGGCTCAGGTTGTGAGGCCGCATATCGTGAATTTCGAGGATCCTCCCGTCCCAGGCTATGTAGGCTATGGAGAGGGGGATGAGCGTGTTCTTCATCCAGAACGACAGAATCTGATCCCGGTCAAACACGAAGAGCATGGCCTCCCCGTCGGGCAGTTCCTGCCGGAACATGAGCCCCTTGGCCCGCTCGTCTTCGCTGCGGGCAACTTCCACCCGCAGCGCCGCCGCCTCCCGGCCCTCCCGCTCTATCACCATGTCCACGGCGGGCAGCCGCTGGGGCCGGTTGTTCTCCCCGCAGCCGGCGAGGCCCGCCGCCAGAACCAGGCAGCAGAGGAGGGAGAGGCGGCGCATGTCAGGAGTTTGCTGCACTTTGCGCATAAAACCTCCAAAAATCGCCCCCGGCGATTTCTTGCCTTGCAAACCCCGCAAGCATACCAGTTAATCTACAGATACAACAGGCTGCCGGTACGGAATCGGCATTATACCCGTGGATATGTCGTATTGAAAGGGATAAGGGACGGGGCATCGGCGTTTGCTTTCAGGCGTTGTGAACTTACCAAACTTGAAGAATTTTAACCACAAAGGCGCACAAAGGACACAAAGGAAGGGAAAGGATATTTTTTCATTAAAACCTTCGTGCTCATTGTGTCCTCTTTGTGGTTAAATTTTTCTTTTCTTTGCCTCTTCTTTCGTGTCTTTCGTGTTGTCCGTGTAGTCTACTTTTCCTTAACCCGTAGCGGAAAAGTGTGGTCCGTGGTTCCCCTTCTTCTTTCGTGGTTAATATTCTCTTCATTTTACTCACCGTTTAATTGCCCTGCGCTAGAAGTCATCGAGGAAGGACTGCCGCAGGAACAGTTCCGAGGCGGCGGCGGTTTCGGATTCCGCCACCAGCCGGTTAAAGACCTCCATGTCGATATACTTCACCGTCAGGGGCCGCTCCACGGAGAGGCGCAGCCCGCCGGCCTCCCACACCGCCTCACGGGGGTTCAGTATCCGGGGCTCCCCGTATTTCCGCACCAGGGTTGTATAGACCGAATAGTGATCCATCCGCGCGGGGTCCAGGCTGAAGGCCATGATAAAGACCCGGCCCTCCCGGAGCTGGAAGAAGGCCCGCCGGATGAAGAACATACCCGTGGTTTCCACGAGGCTCTCCTCCCGGCGGGGCAGGAAGGACACATCCCGGTCCCCCCGGAAATTGAAAAGCTCATCCTCCGTCAGGGCGGTTTTCAGCTCTTCCAGATTCATGCCCAGGCTCAAC
>JAISQV010000001.1 GCA_031273985.1 Spirochaetaceae bacterium
GGGGCCGAGCCCCCTACGCTCCAGCCTCCTCGGGCCTGCGGCCCTGCGGGGTCTTCCGCTACCCCCAATGCGGGGGATACCCCCCGCAACGCCCCCTGTTGGGGGGCTCAATGCCCCCCGCCCTTCTCCCACGGTCAACAAGTTAAGCAGTAGAAAAATAAAAACAGTCCGCAGATTAACACGGATTTCCCGCACGGCGGGCACGGATTTTTCGTTCCAAAACCTTCTTAATCGGTGAAAATCCGTGAAAATCTGCGGACAAAATTTCGAGGCAAAATTTCTTGACTTGTTGACAATGATACATTTTGAAGAAAAAACAAGCGTGAAGGACACGAAAAAAGGTCTAACCAAACCCTCGTGCTCTTGGTGTGCTGCGTGGTTAAAATTCTTCAAGCCTGGTATTTTCGCGGTCTTGAAAGTAAATGGCGCTCCCGGTAATTCCGCGATACTACTGGACAGGGGGCGGAAAAGAAATTATCTTCAAAATTTATGGTCATCGTCTTCGTCATAGACAACTATCTGTCCCAGACGGATGGTACCCACATCTCGGCTCACCGCTTCCGCGAAGAATTGATAAGGCAGGGCCACACGGTCCGCGTACTTTCCATAGGCGTCGAGGGGCCGGATATGTTCGGCCTGGGGGAACACTACATACCCGTCATAACGCCGGCGGCCAGGCAGTCGCATCTGCGTTTTGCGCGCTTTGACCGGGAAACCGCGCGGCGGGCCCTCGAAGGCGCCGATGTGGTGCATACCTTTTTCCCCTGGCAGCTCCAGCGCAAGACCCTGGAACTGGCGCGGGAAATGGGCGTGCCTGTTACGGGGGCGTTTCACTGTCCCACGGAACACATTACCTACAACATGGGGCTCAAAGGCTGCCCGCCTCTGGCGGAATTTCTCTACTGGCTTTTCCGGGTCCGCTTTTACCGGAAGGTGGAAAATATTCACTGCCCCTCGGCGTTTACCGCGGCGCAGTTACAGAAGCGCGGCTATACCGCGAAGATGCACGTCATCTCCAACGGCGTCTCCGATGTCTACAGGCCCGCGGGCGAAGCTTCCGGGGCGCGGGAAAAATCCGCCGGTAACGGCGCAATTCATGTCATGATGGCGGGGCGGCTTGCACCGGAAAAGCGGCAGGACCTCATCATCCGGGCGGCGGGGCTTTCAAGGCACCGGGAGCGGATACGGCTCCACTTTACCGGCCAGGGGGCCTGCCTGAAACGCTACCGCAGGCTCTCCGCCGCCCTCCCCAACCCGCCGGAATTCGGCTTTGTCAGCCCGGAGCGGCTCCTTGAGATGATGCAGTGCTGCGATATATACATCCACGCCTCGGACGTGGAAGCCGAGGGCCTCGCCTGCCTGGAGGCCTTTTCCTGCGGGGCCGTGCCGATCATATCGGATTCCCCCAAATCCGCGGCCTCACAGTTCGCCCTGGACGCCCGGAGCATATTCAGGCGGGGCGACTGCCGGGACCTGCGCGACAAGCTCGACTGGTGGATAGAGCACCCTGAGGAGCGCCGGCTCATGGGGCTGCGCTACGCCCGCCTGGGGGAACGCTACCGCATCAAACATTCCGCCGGAAGCCTCCTCGCCATGTTCGCCGAAGCAATGGGGAAGGGATGAGGGAAAACTAAAACAGTCCGCGGATTTACGCGGATTTCCCGCACGGCGGGCACGGATTTTTCGTTCCAAAACCTTCTTAATCGGTGAAAATCCGTGAAAATCTGTGGACAAAATTTCTTTACTTGTTGACAATGCAAGGCTCCCTTCTAACTTCCCACAGGGCCGGGGGGCGTTGCTGCTGAAGCCGCTCTGCGGCTTCAGCTTGGGAGTTTGCGCAGAGCGCAAACTCCAGGAGGAGGCGGGGGCGTTGCGGGGGGCCGGCCCCCCGCACGGGGGTAGCGGAGAAGCGTTTGCGGCTATGCCCCAAACCGTCGGAGCGTAGGGGGCTCGGCCCCCTCCGCCCACGTCTGACGTTATTTATGAAGCCTTGAAAAATCCCCGGAGAGCGTTATAGTGGGAGCATGATAGATGGTCAGTTTATTGACACGCTGAACATTCAGGCCCGGGATTTTGCCTTCAAGTGGAAGAACCGCATCCGTAAGGCGGAGCAGTTGGGGCACTTCGCCGTGCTGGAGGACGGGGCGCTGCTGGAGATGGAGACGCCGGTCTATCCGCTGCTGAGCCGCACGCTGGACCGGGGGCTCGACCGGGCGCTGGTGGGGGATTTCTTCGTGCGCCGGGGCAAGGAGGGGATGGCCGCCGGGTTCCCCATGTCGGAGCTGATCTATGCGCTGAATCTTTCGCAGCAGACGGTGATTGAGTACATCATGACCGATTTTGCCCTGGATAACGCCATGCGAATGTACCAGGCCATGGGTATCCTTAACAAGGCTGCGGAGTTTTTTCTTTTAGGGACCTTTTATCTGACCAAGGGGTTTCTTGAGGCGATCTATATGAATATGGCGAGTTCCGGCAGTGTGAGCGAGGAATTTGTCAAAAATTACTTTAAGGATGATTTTTTCTTTAAGAAATGATGCTGTATGGGCCGGCGGGGCCAAGCCGGCGGAAGATTCGCGGATGGGGCGGGGTTCGGGGTTATGGAAGCTCTTGAGATAAAGACGGTATTTACGCTGCGCATCGCGGGGCTGGACCTTCCCATAACGGAGACGGTCGTGGTCTCCTGGCTGGTCATGATCTTGCTTGTCGCGCTTTCCCTGGTCCTGACCCGCCGCCTCCGGGAGATACCGCGGGGGGCCCAGGCCCTGCTGGAAGGGGGGGTGGAATTCCTCAACAAGTTCGCCAGGGCCCAGTTCGGCCCTTGGGCGCGGTATCTGGCGCACTATATGGGGACCCTCTTTCTCTTTCTGGCGGGGGCCAATGTCATCGGCGTGCTCTGCCCGGTGGAGGTAAATTTCCTGGGTTTCCATTTCAGCCCCCCCTTTGAGATAAAGCCCCCCACCAGGGACATCAATGTTACCGCCGCCCTGGCCCTCGTCTCCATCGTTCTGGTGCTGGTCTTCGGCTTCCTGGGCCGGGGGCTCCGGGGCTGGTTCCGGGGCCTCCTCTATCCGGTGCCCCTGATGATCCCCTTCAACCTTTTGGAGTACCTTATCCGGCCCCTCTCCCTCTGCCTGAGGCTTTTCGGGAACATTCTGGGGGGCTTTATCCTGATGCACCTGATCACGGGGCTCGTCCCCCTGGCGCTGCCCCCGGTTCTTTCGCTTTATTTTGACTTTTTCGACGGCCTCCTCCAGGCTGTAGTCTTTGTCTTTCTGACTACCATGTACCTGTCGGAGGCGGTAAAGATGCCGGGCGGGGAATAGCCCGGCAGGGGAAATCTGAATCCAAGGCGCGGTTTCCGGTGTTTGAAGCCGCGCTACGTTAAGGAGCGTAGGTATGGAAACTTCAACTTTGATAGCCCTGGGCGCCGGTATCGCGGTGATCGCCGGTCTCGGCGCGGGCCTGGGAATCGGGATCGCCACTTCCGGGGCGGCTCAGGCGATCAGCAGGCAGCCCGAGGCGGCGGGGAAGATCACCCCCATCTTTTTCTTGGGCGTGGCCCTGGCGGAATCCACCGCCATCTACGGCCTCGTCATTGCGATTCTGCTTTTTACCAGGCTGGGCTAGGCGGCGATGCTCGATTTTTCCGTTACCTTCGTCATTACCCTGATCAATCTGGGGATTCTCTTTCTCATACTCCGCTCCATCCTCTTTAAGCCGGTAAGCAGGTTTATCGAGGAGCGGGCGAAGCGGGTGCAGGACGACAGGGACGAGGCGCGGCGGAGCAGGGCGGAGGCGGAGGCGGCGCTGAAGCAGATCGAGGGGCGGCTTAAAAACGCCGAGGAGGAGGCCGCTGAGCTGATCCGGGCCGCCCAGGATGAGGCCCGGCAAGACGCCGCCGCCATTGTTGCCGGGGGAAAGGCGGAGGCGGAGCGCTTCCTGGCCCAGGCCCGGCTCCAGGCCCAGGCTGAGTACCAGACGGCCCTGCGGCTCTTTCAGGCGGAGGCCGCCGCCCTGGTGGTGAGCGCCGCGGGGAAACTTGCGGGCCGGGGCTCCGGCTCCGAGGCGGAGCGGCTGGAGCAGGCGGCGGCGCTGATCCGGGGCATCGGCTCCTTCCCCGCAGGGGAGCGCCGTGTTTAGCCCGGCCCGCTGGGCGGCGGCCTTCGTGGAGGTTTGCGGGGCGGACCTGGCCGGGGGGGTGGAAGCGCTGAGGGTCTTTGTGTCCGCCCTGGAGCCCCTGGCGCGCCTCCGGCCTTCGGGAACCGCCGATGCGCGGAGGCTGGAAGCCTTACTGCGCGCTTCCCTTGCCGAGGCGGGCTTTGCGCCGGGCGGGGCGGGGGCGGAGACGGCCCTGCGCCTCATTACCCTCCTGGTAAGGCGGCGCCGTTTCAGGTACCGGCAGAGCCTCCTTCTGGAGGTGGAAAAGGCCGCGGACCGGGCGGGGGGCCTCGTGCGGGTGAAGCTTGAAGCCCCGGAGCCGGTAACGGCGGAATTTGAGGCGGAACTCAAGGCGGCCTTGCTGCACAGAACCGGCGCCCGTGAGATTGCGCTGGCCCTGCGGATAAACCTGGAGCTGCTCGGCGGCTACAGGCTCTACCTGGGCAGCGATGTGCTTGACACGAGCCTGAAGGAACGCCTCCGGCTTATGGGGCGCTCCCTGGCCAACGCGGAGGGATGATGGCGAATTTTGGGGACCTGTCCAGGGTCTTACAGCGGCAGATAGAGCAGTGGGAGGCCAAACCCCTTTCGGAATCCGCGGGCTTTGTGGCCAGCGTCGGGGATTCCGTGGCCACCGTATACGGCCTTGACCGGGTGGTTTACGGGGAGCTGGTGGGCTTCAGTTCCGGCGCCGAGGGCATAGTCCTTAACCTGGAGGAAGACGGGGTGGGGGTGGTGCTGCTTTCCGGCGGGGACCTGGTCAGGGACGGCGAGGAGGTGCGGGGCACGGGGCGGGTCGTGTCGGTGCCCTCCGGCAGCGGGCTTCTGGGCCGGGTGGTGAATCCCCTGGGGGCGCCCATAGACGGGAAGGGGCCCTTTGAGGCGGAGGAGTGGCTGCCCGTCGAATCCCCGGCGGCGCCGGTGATTCAGCGGGGGCCGGTGAACGTGCCCCTCGAGACGGGGACTCTCTCCGTGGACGCGATGATCCCCATAGGCCGGGGGCAGCGGGAACTCATCATAGGGGACCGGCAGACGGGCAAGACCGCCCTGGCCATAGACGCCATCGTGAACCAGAAGGGCAAGGGGGTCTACTGCGTATACTGCGGCATAGGGCAGAAGATTTCCTCGGTTTCAGCCATCGTGCGCAACCTGGAAAAGGCGGGCGCCCTGGACTATACCTTCGTGGTCTTGGCCTCCGCCTCGGATTCCCCGGCCTTTCAGTACCTGGCGCCCTACGCGGCCTGCGCCATGGCGGAACACTTTATGCACCAGGGGAAGGACCTGCTCATAGTCTACGATGATCTTTCCAAGCACGCCGTGGCCTACAGGACCATTTCCCTGCTGCTGCGCAGGCCGCCGGGACGGGAGGCTTTTCCGGGGGATGTGTTCTACCTCCACTCCCGGCTTCTGGAAAGGGCGGCGAAGCTTTCCGCGGACCTGGGCGGGGGCTCCATTACGGCCATGCCCATCGTGGAAACCCAGGCGGGGGACATTTCCTCCTACATCCCCACCAATGTCATTTCCATTACCGACGGCCAGGTCTTCCTGGATTCGGAGCTGTTCAACGCGGGCTTCAGGCCGGCCATAGACGTGGGGCTTTCCGTAAGCCGGGTGGGGGGGAACGCCCAGTTCAAGGCGGTGCGCAAGATAGCGGGACGGCTCAGGCTGGACCTGGCCCAGTACCGGGAGATGGCCGCCTTCGCCCAGTTCGGCAGCGATCTGGACCGGGCCACCCAGGAGAAGCTGGCCCAGGGGGAGCGGCTCATGGAGGTCCTGAAACAGGGGCAGTATTCCCCCCTGGGCCTGGCGGAGCAGGTGGCGATCCTCTTTACCGCGGTGAACGGGCACCTCCGGGACATCAAGACCGCCGAGGTGAACCGCTTTATCCGGGCCTTTCTGGACTACCTGAAGCAGCGCTGCCAAAGGCTCCTGGCGGGGATCACGGAAAGCGGGGCCCTGAGCGCGGAGGATGAGCAAGAGCTGGCCAGGGCGCTGGAAGACTTCAAGCCCCTGTGGAACCTGCCGCCGGGCTCCACCGCCCTCCGGGGTGCGTGATGTCTAACCTGCGGGATGTGCGCCTCAGAATGAGGGCCATAGAGCAGACCCTCAAGGTAACCAGGGCCATGGACCTGATCTCTACGGCAAAACTCAGGAAGGGCCGCAGGACCCTGGAGGATATGCAGCCCTTCTTTACGCGGATTCAAAAGTCGGTCTACGATATTCTCATCGGGACGGGCTCCGTGCGCAGCGAATTTTTGAGCCGCGCCGCCAAAACCAGGGGGGGGCCGGCCCGCAGCGCCGTGGTGGTAGTTACCAGCGACAAGGGCCTTGCCGGGGGCTACAACGCCAATATTTTCCACGAGGTGAACCGCCTCTGCGAAACCGTGCCGAATCCCATCCTGATCCTCATAGGAAACATAGGGTACCGCTACTTTATCAACACGCCCCGCCTGATTCTGGAAAATTTTTCTTTTCAGTCGAGGCTGCCCGAAGTGGAGGACGCCAAGGAGATAGCCGACTATCTCGTGGCCCAGTATGCCTGGGGAATGTTCGATGAGGTCTATGTCGTGTACACCCACATGTACAGCGCCGTGAAGCTCCAGCCGGCGGTGCGGCACATACTGCCCCTCTCCAGGGAGCGGATGCGGGAAGAACTGGCCCGCTTTGAGTATCAGGAAAGGGCGGACCTTCAGTTTGAATACCTGCCCTCGGTGGAGGCGGTCTTCGAGGCCCTGGTGCCCCTCTACATCAAGGGGATAATCTACGGCTGCCTCGTGGAGGCCTACGCCAGCGAGCAGGGCGCCCGGATGTCCGCCATGAGCGAGGCCTCGAAGAGCGCGGAAGAGATGCTGGACACCCTGCGGATACGCTACAACCGGGAGCGGCAGGCGGGGATCACCCAGGAAATGACGGAGATTGTTTCCGGTTCGGCGGCGCTGGAGGCATGATTCGCGCTTCAAAACCCGGCGTTTTGGCCCGGATAATCGGATAACCGGATGATAAGGAACGGTACATGGCGAGTATAGGAATTATTACCCAGGTGGTGGGCCCCGTGGTGGACGTGCGCTTCGGGGAGCACCAGGTCCCCCCGCTGCTCAACGCGTTGGAAGTGGCGCTCCCCCTCAAAGACGGCGGGGCGGAGCGCACGGTAACCCTGGAGGTCCTGCAGCATATAGGGGACAACCGGGTCCGCTGTGTGGCCATGGACGCCACCGAGGGGCTTTCCCGGGGCCTTGATGCGGTGGACACGGGCTTCCCCATCAGGATGCCCGTCGGGGAGGCGGTGCTGGGCCGCATGTTCAACGTTACCGGGAAGATCATCGACGACAAGGGGCCCTTCACGGCGGAGTCCTATGCGTCCATACACCGGGAGGCCCCCCTCTTTGCCGACCAGCGGCCCGCCACGGAGATGCTGGAGACGGGCATCAAGGTGATAGACCTCATCGCCCCCTACGCAAAGGGCGGCAAGATCGGCCTCTTTGGGGGGGCCGGCGTGGGCAAGACCGTGGTGATCATGGAACTTATCAGGAACATCGCCACGGAACACGCGGGTTACTCGGTCTTCGCCGGGGTGGGGGAGCGCTCCAGGGAGGGCGCCGATCTCTGGAAGGACATGAACGAGAGCGGGGTCATCGAAAAGACCGCCCTGGTCTTCGGCCAGATGAACGAACCCCCCGGCGCCCGTATGCGGGTGGCCCTCTCCGGGCTCACCATGGCGGAGCACTTCCGTGACGAGGGGGGGCAGGATGTGCTCCTCTTTATCGACAACATATTCCGCTTCATCCAGGCGGGGGCCGAGGTTTCGGCGCTTTTGGGGCGCATCCCCAGCGCGGTGGGTTACCAGCCTACCCTGGCCAACGAGATGGGCGCCCTGCAGGAGCGCATAGCCAGCACCTCCAAAGGGTCCATCACCTCCGTTCAGGCGGTCTATGTCCCCGCCGACGACATTACCGACCCCGCGCCGGCCACCACCTTTGCCCACCTGGACGCCACCACGGTGCTTTCCCGGAAGATCGTGGAACTGGGGATCTACCCCTCGGTGGACCCCCTGGCCTCCTCATCCCGGATCCTGGACCCCGCCGTGGTAGGGGAGGAGCACTATGCCACGGCCATGCGGGTCCAGCAGATACTCCAGCGCTACACAGACCTACAAGACATCATAGCCATACTGGGCATGGACGAACTCTCCCCGGAGGACAAACTCACCGTGTCCAGGGCGCGGAAAGTCCAGCGCTTCTTCAGCCAGCCCCTGCACGTGGCGGCGGCCTACAACGGCATAGACGGCGTTTACGTGCCGCTCAGCGAGACCGTCCGGGGCTTCAAGGCCATTCTGGACGGCGACTGCGACGCCCAGAGCGAACAGGCCTTCTTCATGTCGGGAACCATCGACGACGTGATGGAAAAGGGGCGCTGAGCGTGGCGAAACTCTTCAGCCTGGAGGTGCACACGCCCCACCGGCTCTTCCTCTCCGCCGAGGTGGAGGCGATCAGCGTCAGCCTTGAAGACGGGGAAATGGGGGTCTACGCGGATCATTCCTTCACCGCCGCCCCGGTAAAGACGGGGATCCTCAGAATCCGGGACAAGACGGGAACCTGGAAGTCCGCCTACACCGGGGAGGGGATTCTCGAGGTTTCAGGCCACAAGACTATCCTCATGGTGGACGCCGCCGAGTGGCCGGAGGAGATAGACCGGGACCGGGCGCTGGCGGCAAGGGACCGGGCCCGCGAGAGACTTGAAGCCGGGGTCCTGATGAAATTCGAGATAGACACGGCCCGGGCTGAACTCAAGCGCGCCGAAACCCGCCTCAAGCTTGGGGCCGCGCCGGAGGCTTCCCCCTGAGAGGCCGCTTCACGGCGCTAAGCTTCAATGAGGAATAAGGGCGCATCCCCGGCCCGTTCCGAGCCGGGGACCGGGCTATCGCTCCAATCTTTTGCCTGCGGCAAAAGGATTTCCGCTCTATCCCTTGCGCGGGCCCGCCTCCGGCGGGCAGACCTGCCGGGGAGCGTTGCGGGCTCCCCCGCACAAGCGGGTTCTTGAGCTCGTCATTACCGGATTTGCCGGTATTGGTTTTCCATGAATGACCCTAGACGGAATCGAACCATCGTGGCCAGCTTAGAAGGCAGGAGCCGTCCCAACCGGGGCCGTTCACCCAAGTCCTTACAATATAATTACTTACAAGGATAACGGGATAGGACGATTCAGAGACACTCTTTAGCCCGTGTATATTGCCTATATCGTGTATTATTCTTGCACGATTTCCATACGATAGAGGCTTTCCCAAAACTTCAGTTTTGGGCCAGGCTCGATATTCAAGCCGTTTTGGGAGACTTTCAACCAAAAAACGCGGGTTTCGGGCCTATGAAAACCTGCCGAATTCATGCTTTAATGGGTGGGAAGCTTCTGAAAAGACGCCAGGCCCTGTAGCTCAGTGGATAGAGCTACGGACTTCTAATCCGTAGGTCGCCTGTTCGATCCAGGCCAGGGTCATTTTTTCGACAGGAATTCTAAGTTTAACATGACAGGACGCCTTAAAAAATTACCGGGGGTCCTGTCAGCCGGGAAAAATATGGGGCCCCCCGGAGGTGCCCCCCATATTTCTTCCCGGTCGAAACCGC
>JAISQV010000133.1 GCA_031273985.1 Spirochaetaceae bacterium
GGCACCGAAGCCCTGAGGCGGCTCCTCATAGAAGATTTCCCCGCCACGGTGATCATAGACAGCCGGGGGAACAACCTCTACCGCCTGGGCCGGGAAGCCTACCTCTCCTTTCGCCGGGGGGATACATAGTCAGCAATAAAGATATGAGTGAAACGGGAGAATATTAACCACGGACGGCGCTTTCCCGCTACGGTATAAGGAAAAGTCGGCAACACGGACTTTTACTTGAATTTCTGGCCTGTGTCCTGCGGGGTCTATTTTTCCTCAAAAACTAAGGGAAAAGCGGTTAAATTTTTGTAACGTGAACGTATATGGGGGGAGAGAACACGGGGCGGGGAAGGGGGGCGTTGCGGGGGGACTCCCCCGCACGGGGGTAGCGCCAGACCCCGGACCCGCGAAGCGGGGAGGAGGCTGGCGCGTAGGGGGCTCGGCCCCCTCCCCCTCCTGACTTTTCCCTCTCTATTTTTTTTCCGCTTTCCGCGTTATACTGGCGGTGTTTTCCAATACTGCGTTGAAAAGGATGTTGCCATGATCTTTAATCCCGATGCGGAATGTATGGAACGGGAGGCCCGGAGGAAGCTGCAGTTGGCCTACCTGAAGAATCTGGTGGAGAAGCTCTACGCTACGGTGCCCTTCTACCGGAGGAAGATGGACGAGGCGGGAATCAGGCCCGTAGATGTGCGGAGGCTGGAGGATATTTCCCGGCTGCCCTTTACGACGAAGGACGATATGCGGGAGAATTATCCCCACGGGCTCCTGGCCTGCCCCAAGGACCGGATCGTGGAGGTGCACATGAGTTCCGGGACCACGGGCAAGCCTGTGGTGGACGAGTATACGCAGCACGATATTAATATTTGGCGGGAGGTAATGGCCCGCACGCTGGCCGGCGGGGGCTGCACGAAGGACGATATTGTGCAGAACTGCTACGGCTACGGGCTTTTTACCGGAGGGCCGGGGGCGCACTACGGGGCCATGACGATTGGGGCCGAGGTGCTGCCCATGTCCAGCGGGAACACGGCCCGGCAGCTTATGGTGATGCAGGATTTCGGCTCCACGATGCTGACCTGCACGCCCTCTTACGCGCTTTTTATGGCGGAGGAAGCCGCCGCCGCGGGGATAGACCTTCACGCGCTGCCGATCAGCAAGGGCTGTTTCGGGGCGGAGCCCTGGAGCGAGAATATGCGGAAGGAGATAGAGAGCCGCTTCGGGATGAAGGCCTACGATATTTACGGCCTTACGGAGATAGTGGGCCCGGGGGTCTCTTTCGAGTGCGAGGCCCAGGACGGGCTTCATATTAACGAGGACTTTTTTTATCCCGAAATTATCGATCCCGAAACGGGAGAGCCCCTGCCCCTGGGGGAAAAGGGGGAGCTGGTCTTTACCACGCTGACGAAGGAGGGGACGCCCCTGCTCCGTTACCGTACCAGGGATATTACCTACTTTATGCCTGAGCAGTGTTCCTGCGGCAGGACCACCCTCAAGATGCACCGGCTCTTCGGGCGCACCGACGATATGCTGATCATCCGGGGGGTGAATGTGTTCCCCAGCCAGATTGAGCACGCGCTGTTTGAGATCGAAGGGACCGAGCCCCAGTATGTCATTGTGGTGGACCGGGGCGCCACGCATCTGGACGATGTGGAGCTTCAGGTGGAGGTGAAGCAGGAATTTTTCAGCGATGAGACGAAGGGGCTGGAGAGTCTGCGGGCCCGCATCGAGGGGGTGATGAAGTCCAAGCTTCAGATCAGCGTGAAGGTGAAGCTGGTGGAACCGAAAACGATAGAGCGCTCCCTAGGCAAGGCCCAGCGGGTCATTGACAAGCGGAAGATATAGCAAGGGGCAATGCCCCAGGGCAGAGCTGCAGGGCAGCGCTCCGGGGCCCGCCCGCAGGAGGGAACATGGCACTTAAACAGTTATCCGTATTTCTGGAAAACAGCGCGGGGCGGCTGGGGGAGGTAACCCGGACGCTGGCACAGGCCGGGGTCAATATCCGCGCCATTTCCATCGCCGATACGGCGGATTTCGGGATTCTCAGGCTGATCGTGGACCGGCAGGACGAGGCCCTGGCAGCCCTTACGGCGGGGGGCTTCACCACCCGGACCACGGATGTGGCGGCGGTGGAGATAGACGACACGCCGGGGAGTCTTGCCCGGGTGATGGAGTTTTTCCAGGAGGCGGGGATCAACATCGAGTATCTCTACGCCTCCCTGGAGAACAAGGTGAACAAGGCGGTGATCATCTTTAAGATGGACGATCACGAAAAGGGCCTCCGGATCATCCGGGATCACGGTCTCGTGACGGTGGATTCCTTCTAGCGCCCTGGATGAAGAGGAAGAGAATAATAACCACGGAAAACACGGACCACACGGATTTTTTGTATGAAGTCCGGGCTTCATCCGGAAGAATTGAGAAATGAGACGTTACGAGTTAGTGAGGTTGGTATGAAGTTTGGACTACTCTTCTATTTTCCTTGCTCTTCCTTTGTGCTCTTCGTGTTCTTTGTGGTTATTCTTCCTTTGTGCCCCTCGTGTATCTTTGCGGTTATAAATCTTTATTCGCATTTGCGGGTCAAGTTTAGCCTCTGGACGCGGGCGGCGGCCCGGCTATACTTGATGGAGGGGCATTTTCGGCGGGAACCGCTCAGGCCCCCGGTTCCGGGCCTGGCGTGACGCGCCTGGCGTATTACGCCCGGCGCAGCGCGCCGTGGAACCGTTTACTCCGGGGAAGATGAAACGATGAAAATTTTGATGGCGGCAAGTGAAGCGGTTCCCTACGCGAAGACCGGCGGCCTGGCCGACGCCGTTTCGGCCCTTTCCATAGCGCTGGCAAAGAAGGGTCACGAGGTGCGCATGATCCTGCCCCGGTACTACTGCGTGGACCGGGCACCCCTGCTGAAGCTGGAGGGGGAGCTGGGGGTTCCCCTGGGGGGCGGCGAGGAGTGGTGCGCCGTGTACCAGGCGGACCTGCCCGGCGCCCCGGCAAAGAACCCCGTAACGGTGTACTTTGTCGAGCACGAAAGATTTTTTGGCCGGGACGGCATCTACGGGACGCCCCTGGAGCCGGATTTTCTGGATAACCCCCAGCGTTTTACCTTCTTCTGCCGCTCCCTCTTCCAGGTTTGCCGCAAGGTGGGCTGGTTTCCCGACATCCTGCACGCCCACGACTGGCCCGCGGCCCTGGCGCCGGTGTTTCTTAAATTCTGGGAGCGGCCCCTGGCCGGGGAATTCGCCGGAACAGCGTCGGTGCTGACGGTGCACAACCTCGGTTACCAGGGTATCTACAGCAAGGAAAATTATTACTATACCAACATGGGCTGGGACGTGTTCTACTCCGCCGGTTTTGAGGACTGGAACATGATGAACCTGCTCAAGGCGGGGCTTTACTCGGCGGACAAGATCAATACAGTCTCCCCCACCTACGCCCGGGAAACCCAGACCGGCGGACACGGCTTCCGCCTGGACGGGGTGCTGCGTTACCGCTCCGGCGACTACACGGGCATCCTCAACGGCATAGACGGCGACCTGTGGAACCCCAAAACGGACAAGCTGATCCCCCGCCCCTATTCGGTGAAGGATATGTCCGGCAAGGCCGCGGCGAAGGAGGCCCTGCAAAAGAGTTTCGGCCTCACCGCGGACCCCGAGATACCTGTATTCGGCATGGTTACGCGGCTCACCGATCAAAAGGGGGTGGGCGAACTTTTCGGCCCGGCCTACGGCGCCGCCTGGTCCATCTGCCGGGACATGAATCTCCAACTGGTCCTGATAGGCTCCGGGGACGCGTGGTGCGAAAACGAGATACGCAGCCTCTCCGGGCGGCTGCCCAACTTCAAGGCCCGCATAGGCTACAACGAGGCCGACAGCCACCTGATCGAGGCGGGCAGCGATTTCTTCCTCATGCCCAGCCGCTACGAGCCCTGCGGCCTCAACCAGATGTACTCCCTGGCCTACGGCACCCTTCCCATCGTGCGGAACACCGGGGGCCTCGCGGACACGGTGGAGAACTACGACCAGGAGTCAGGCGGCGGCACGGGCTTTGTCTTCGACGACCTTACCCCCGCCGCGATTTACAACACCGT
>JAISQV010000164.1 GCA_031273985.1 Spirochaetaceae bacterium
TTCTTGATTTCATCGACGGCAATTTCCACCGCCTTGTCGATTCCCCGCTTGAGCTCGATGGGGGTCATGCCGGCGGCCACGGACTTGAGCCCCTCCTTCACCAGGGAGTAGGCCAGCACCGTAGCGGTAGTCGTTCCGTCCCCGGCCACATCGTTGGTCTTGGTGGCCACTTCCTTGAGAAGCTGGGCCCCCATGTTTTCGTAGGGGTCGGCCACTTCCACTTCCTTGGCGACGGAGACTCCGTCCTTGGTTACCGTAGGGGCGCCGTATTTCTTTTCCAGAAGGACATTACGCCCCTTGGGCCCCAGGGTAACTTTGACCGCTTTTGAGATCTGCTCAACCCCGGAAAGCAATCTGCGCCGGGCATCTTCGTTGAACCACAGCTGTTTTGCCATACTTCTCTCTCTCCTCTTTCATACCCGGCTTTTCAGGGAGGAAGCCGAATTCGCCTTCAAGGGACACCTAACCGGCTTTCGGCTCCGGTAGAAGCAGTCACCCCCGCTTGCGCCGGGTTAGTCTGAATATGGATTGATCCCCACTAATGGATGGAGAACAACTATAAAATACCAACAGGGTATTAAAAAAGTCAATCGGGATGTAGTAAAATCGTCCGATATGGCTGTTTTTATCTATACCGACGGGGGCTGCTCCGGCAATCCCGGCCCCGGAGGCTGGGCCTACGTCATACTCATGGCCGCCGGCAGCCCTGACGCCCCCGGCGCGGAGCCGGAACTCATCGAGGAGCGCTTCGGAGGCGAAGCCCTCACCACCAACAACCGCATGGAACTCATGGCTGCCATCTCCGCCCTGGAACGCATGGTCCCTCTGGGCCTCGTCCCGGAGACGGGGGCGGAAAGCGCGGATATCCGCGTGGAAATCCACACGGACTCCCAGTATCTACAGAAGGGCATGAGCGAATGGCTGGCGGGCTGGAAACGCCGGGGCTGGCAGAGCAGCGGCAAGACTCCCGTCAAGAACCGCGACCTCTGGCAGCGCCTGGACCTCCTCACGCAGAGCGTTCCCGTCCGCTGGGTCTGGGTCCGGGGCCACGCGGGCAACGAGTATAACGAGCGCTGCGACGCCCTGACCCAGCGGGCCATAGCCGGACAACGAAGCGCCCCGTCACCGGGAAGCCGGTGATCGATCCGGGAGCGCGGAAGAATCAGGAAAGGGGGCCGAGCCCCCTACGCCCCAGCCTCCTCCCCGCTTCGCGGGTCCGGGGTCTGGCGCTACCCCCTCAGCGGGCTCCCCCGCGTGAGCGGGTTCTTCCCCGCAACGCCCCGTACTTTTTCCCAAGCTGAAGCCGCTTTGCGGGTTCAGCAGCAACGCCCCCCAATTCCAGGAGTTTGCGCGGGGGAAAACCAGGACAGTCCGCGGATTTGCACGGAGTATACGGATTACACGGATTTTTCTTTCCAAAACCTTCTTAATCCGTGAAAAATCCGTGAAAATCCGTGGAGAAAATTGCTCAACTTGTTGACAGGGGGCGGCATTGGGGCGTCAGCGCGCAAGGGATAGAAGCGGAAATCTTTTTTGCCCCGTTACGGGGCAAAAAAATTGGAGCGGATAGCCCGGTCCCCGGTGCGGAGCGCCGGGGATGCGCCCCTTTTCTTCTCTTCCAACTTTTCACTACTTATGGCATTGAAATAGTGCCGGAATGGTGTTAGGCTTGTGCTAGTGAAGTGAGAGTAGCATGAGTATTAGCAGTTATCTCGAAGCAAAGCCGCTTGACGGGCTGGCCAAATATGCCGGCGGAACTTCCGCGGACTCGGTTCCCCT
This sequence comes from Spirochaetaceae bacterium, assembly GCA_031273985.1. Taxonomy (GTDB): domain Bacteria; phylum Spirochaetota; class Spirochaetia; order Treponematales; family Breznakiellaceae; genus JAISQV01. The sequence continues at coordinate 1,780 of JAISQV010000164.1, forward strand.
GGCGGGCCTGCCCCGGCAGCATCCTTCGGATCAGGGCAAGCTGCTCCTGATTTACGATCCCCTGGGGGATAATCCGCGGGTTATGGAATTTAAAAAGGACGATATAACCCACGTTGAGGATATTCATTCGGCCATCACGCTGGCGGGGGAAGGGGTTCCGCTGGTGAAGCTCTGGGTCCGCAAGGGGGCTGTAGGCGTGTTGATGCAGCCCTTCGAGGTCAAGGAAAATCCCGAATTCTGAGGGACCCGGGGGACGCTACTTTTCCGGCGCTTCTTCCGCCGGGGAAGCGGCGCTGGTCTGCGGGCTCTGCCCCCGGCGCTGCCTTATGCTGCCGGGAAAAACCGGCCGCTGCGGGGTTCGGGGAAACCGTGAGGGGCGGCCCTGGCTTCCCCGCTACGGTTACATCAGCACCCTGGGCCTGGACCCCATAGAAAAAAAGCCCCTCTACCATTTCAGGCCGGGGAGCACTATTCTTTCCCTGGGTTTTGTGGGTTGCAATATGCACTGTCCCTTTTGTCAGAATTGGAGTATATCCCAGGATACCGTTGCGGACGCCGGGAGGTTTATTCCGGCGGACGGGGTTGTTGCTACCGCAATGCAGGTAAGGGACTGGCAGGTAGCCTATACGTATTCGGAGCCCCTTGTTCACGTGGAGTATCTCCTGGATTGTATGCGCGCCGTCCACAGGGAAGAGATGGCCAATGTGCTGGTAACCAACGGCTGCGTTGAGGCGGAGGCCGCCCTGGAGGTGCTCGCGTTGACGGATGCGGTGAATGTCGATCTGAAGTGCTTTTCCGAAAAAACCTATGCGGAGGTGCTGGGGGGCAGCCTGGGCCGGGTGAAGGGCTTCATCGCCGCCGCCTACGGGCTGGGGGTCCATGTGGAGGTTACCACCCTGGTGGTTCCCGGCCTCAACGACAGCGAAAGCGAGCTGGCGGCGGCGGCGGATTTTCTGGCGGCCCTGTCTGAGGAGGCCGGCCCCCGGAAGGCCCGTCCCCAGGGGGCCCTGGAGAGTATCCCCTGGCATCTTTCCGCCTACCACCCGGACTACCGCTGGGAGGCCCCGCCGACGGACCCGGCCATGCTTCGCGCGGCGGCGGAACGGGCCCGGAAGACCCTGCGCTACGTGTACACGGGAAACACCGAACCGGATGACGGCTTCAATGACACCCCCTGCCCGCACTGCGGGGCCGTACTGGTAAGGCGCCGGGGCTACCGTGTCGATACCGGCGGGATGACGCGGGAGGGTTACGCGTGGCGCTGCCGCCGCTGCGGCGGGGAGGCCCCCTTCAGGGGCTAGTGTACTGTCTTACACAGAAGTAGGAATAACCACGGACGACACAGACAGACACGGACAAAGAAAAAGAGTAGATAATGAAGCAAAATCGTCCTAAATATCTCATATTCTTTAGGTT
>JAISQV010000170.1 GCA_031273985.1 Spirochaetaceae bacterium
GGATCAAATTTTGGATTGATTTCATTTGGGATATCAATTATTTTGATGATTTTGGCCGGTACGACTATCTTTTTAAGCTGGTTGGCAGGACTGGGTGGTATAATAAGCGGTTTAAAAGAAAATAAGTTGCCTAAAAAAACAGCGATTATTTATGGCATTTTCCAATTTGTATTTTGTATTGATATTGTCAATTCCATTGTCCTATACAGAAATGTTAAAATAGTTGAGGCGGTTCCAAAATGTCAGATTTTGGAACCGCAACCTTAGATGTAAATAACTGCGTGAAGCTATGTCATTGAGAATGAACTGCCTCGCCCTGAAGCTCCCCCGCGCAGGCCGGTTCTTCCGGCACGGATTTTTGGAACGGGCCGGGTCTGCGCCCTTCTTATGATTGATTCAGCGGTATATCTTTGCCTTGCCGCTCCTATATCTCGTAGAGGGCCCGAGCTATGGGCATTCGCCGGCCCATGCCGAAGGCGCGGGGGGATACTTTGAGTACCGGCGGGGCCTGACGGCGCTTGAACTCCGCGCGGGCGACGGTCTTGATGATGCTGCCCGCCAGTTCCGCGTCCCAGCCGCGCGCGGCTATTTCACGTTTCGAAAGGTTTTCGAAGAGATAGAGTTTGAGGATCTGGTCGAGTTCTTCATAAGGCGGCAGGCTGTCCTGGTCTTTCTGGTTGGGCCGGAGTTCCGCCGAAGGGGGCTTGGTGAGTATGGCTTCCGGGATGACATTTCTGCCGGAGCGCTCGTTGATGCGGCGGCAGAGGGCGAAGACTTCTGTTTTGAAGAGGTCGCCTATGGGCGCCAGGGCGCCGCACATATCGCCGTAGAGGGTGCAGTAGCCCATGGCAAGTTCGCTCTTGTTGCCCGTGGTGAGGAGCATGGAGTCGAATTTGTTTGAGTAGGCCATGAGCAGCATTCCCCGTATGCGGGCCTGGAGGTTTTCTTCCGCCAGGTCGAAGGGGCGGCCCTGGAAGGTGCCTTTCAGGGTTTCGAGGAAGCTTTTGAACACCGGCTCTATGGGAAGGACGCTGCAGGAGCAGCCTATGCTGCGGGCCAGGTCTGCGGCGTCGTCCCGGGAACCCTGGGAGGAGAAGCGCGAGGGCATACTGAAGGCCGCCACCCGCTCCTTTCCCAGAGCCTCTACGCCCAGGTAGGCCACCAGGGCCGAGTCTATGCCCCCGGAAAGGCCGAGATGCGCCCGCTGGAAGCCGCATTTTTCCATATACTCCCGTATGCCCAGCACCAGGGCGCGTTCCAGGGTGTCCAGCTCCTCCCGGCTGAGACCCGCGTCCAGGGCGCCGCCCGCGGCAGCGCCGCCCGCAACGGGGAGCGAAGGAGCCGCCCCCGAGGTGTCCCAGGTTGCCAGGTCCTCCTCGAAGCCCCGGGCGGTCAGGACCAGCTCGGTAACCTGGCCGGGACGGGACGCAGCCTCCCGCCGCGCCGGGGCGGCAATGAAGGAGCGCCCGTCAAAGATGATGGAGTCATTGGCCCCCACAGCGTTGATGTACACGATGGGAATGTCCCCCCGCAGGCTGAGGCGCTCGGCCAGGTCCCGGCGTACCCGGAATTTTCCCGCATAGTAGGGCGAGGCGGAAGGCACCGCCAAAAGGCTTATGCCCTGGCCGAGGAGATTCCGCACGGGGTCGTCTATGTAGTGGGTGCCCGCAATGTCCGTTTCCCGCCACACATCCTCGCAGATCGCCACGCCGATGCGCTCTCCCTGGTACTCAAAGACGGACCAGGAACGGGCCCGCTCAAAATTCCGGGCCTCGTCAAAGACATCGTAGGTGGGGAGCAAGGTCTTGAATTGCTCAAAGACCAATTGCCCGTTGAGGATGATGCCGTAGGCGTTCACCAGGGCCTTGCCACCGGCGTAGGGGCTGCGGCCCACATAGCCCACCCCCACGGCGATGTTACGGGGCAGTTCCCGCTGCAATACGCTGAGGCTCTGGATGTTGAACTCCACGAAGCTGTCCTGATCCAGCAGGTCCATGGGGGGGTAGCCGCAGAGGGCAAGCTCCGGGAAGAAGACCAGGGCGGAGTCCTCCGCTGCGGCCCGCTTCGTAAAAGAAAGGATCCGGTCCATGTTCCCGGAAAAACCGCCTATGGTCGAGTTAATTTGAGCGATAGAGATACGCATAAGCCCTCCGGTCCCTTCCCGCGGTGCGCCGGGGGAAGGGTTTCTGCGGAGCAGGGTACTACGCGGGGCGGATTGCGTCAAAGGCCCGTTCAGGCGCACTGCCCGCCTGTCCGGGCTAAACTTGACCTATAACTAAGCATGAAGAAATATAAACCGCGAAGTCGAATAAGTCGAAAAAGGGAAGATATGGAGAAGAGGAGTGTCTGGCTTTCTTTGTACGCCTTGGATTTCGTGGTTAAATTTTTTAAAGATTCTGGTTACGCATATTCTGTGGGTCAAGTTTAGTGCTCTGCGACGGGATTCGTCATTATTACATCTTTCTTTTGGTTCTGTGAAAGACGCCGGAAAAGCGGTATTGCGCAGGCCCGGTTACGCGCCTTACATGGCCTCCATGTAGACGGAGCCGCGAATTTCGCCGGCATTGGCCTTCATCTTCTTGATGGCCCGGAGCTCAATCTGCCGCACTGTTTCCGGTGAAATGCCCATCTCATCGCCTATGGTCTTGAGAGTCTGCTTCTCGCCGCCGTCAAGCTGGTAGCGGTACACCAGGATGCGCCGTTCCCGGTCCTTGAGCCGGGAGAGGAAGCGGCGGGTCATCTTCCTGGAGGATTTCCGCAGCAAGGCCCGTTCGGGGTTCCAGGTATAGTCCTCACAGAGGTCCACCATCGTGGCGCCCTCATCGTTGCCCAAATCGGCTTCCAGGGAAATTAAACCGGTGGAGATGTTCATGATATACTCCACATCTTCCTTTTCCATGTGCATATACCGGGCAATCTCTTCGGAGCCGGGTTCGTGCTGCAGGGTCTGGCTGAGCAGGTGGTAAGCCTTCCGTATCTTCCGCAGAGTCTCTTCCTTCCGGTGGGGAAGCCGGATCACCCGGCACCTGTTGGAGATAAAGCGGGCAATGGCCTGGTGGATCCACCAGTTTGCGTAGGTGGAGAAACGGACATTCTTGTTCCAGTCGTACTTTTCCACCGCCCGCATGAGGCCGATGTTTCCTTCCTGGATGATGTCCATAAATGAAACGGCGGAGGATAAATAGCTCCGGGCAATCTTGATAACCAGCCGCAAATTCGCCTCAATCAGTCTTTTTTTGGCGTCCTCATCGCCCTTCTGAATGCGCCGGGAAAGTTCCAGCTCTTCTTCAAAGGAGAGAAGGGGGATGTCCCTGATCTGCCTGAAGTAGGATTTCAGGATGTCATCGTCATCGGCGGTTACGGTTTTCTTCTTGCTGTCCATGCTGATCCTCCGAAGCTTCGCTTCGTTCCATATATAGCAAAGATCGTGCCAAGCAGATTCCGCCCCTGGAGCGATCTCGTAAGTTGTTGTATTACAAGGAATTAGCGAAACGGGCTATGGGGGCTTGAAAAATCCGGCGCCATATTGTATGAGAAATAATACATACATTCAAAAAAAAATGCTATGAAAAATGAAAATCGTCAAAAGCCTGGGGCAAAACCTTGCGCTTTTAGTGTACATTCAGTTAGTTTTGGGCCGGGCTCCATGATATAGTTAGAGTGCTATGATCGAGTATGTCGCGCCCTACAACATTGATGACCGTGTCCTCACCAGGGGGGCGGCGCTGCTCTCCGCCGGAGCGCTGCTGGCCTTTCCCTCGGATACGAGCTGGTGCGTGGCCTGCTCCTTTGGCTCCAAAGAGGGGATAAAACGGCTCCGGCGGCTCTCCGGCGAGCGGGAGGAGCGGTACTTTACCCTGCTCTGCGCCGATATTTCCCAATTCGGGGAATTCTGCTCCCTGGACAATACGCGCTTCCGCCTGATAAAGCGTCTCACTCCGGGGCCCTATGTGTTTATCCTGAAGACCCTCTCCGGCACCGGCAAGGCCCTGACGCTGAGCCGCCCGGAACTGGGGGTCCGCATCCCCGGCCACCCCATACCCCTGGCGGTGATCCGCAGCCTGGGAGCGCCGCTCTACTCGATTACCGCCAAGCGGAGCATGATAGCGGGCGGCGAGGCGGAGGAACCGGGGGAGCCGGGGGAGGAGCTCCCCCCCATCCCGGAGGCGGAGCTCTTTGAAAGCGGCTGGGAGCTGGAGGCCATCCCCGGACTGGACCTGATCATGGACGGCGGGGAGGAGCAGGCCCGGACCTTCTCCACCATTCTGGACCTCACCGGCGGGGAAGCCCGCCCGGTCCGAAGGGGCGCGGGACCGTGGCCGGCCTGAAAGCGGTGCCCCGGCAGAGGAAGGGCGTGGCAACCTGGGTGCGGGTGATCTTCCGCCAGCGCCTCTTTGTCATAACCCTGCTCATTGCCCAGGTGCTTTTTGCCAGCCTCTTCATCGGGGGGTCCAGCCTGCAGATCCGCTTTCTCTCTTGGGGCCTCGTTCCCGTCAGCTTCATCGTGTGCCTCCACATCCTCAATAAAAAGGAAAAGCCCGCCTACAAACTTACCTGGATCATCCTGATCCTCATCGTTCCCATATTCGGCGGCATCTTCTACATCTTCTTCACCCTCCAGTCCAACTCCCGGAAACGCAGGCGGCAGACCCAAAAAACCGACGCCGTGATCCGCCCCCTCTTCCTCCTGCCCGGAGATTCACTCCCCCTGATCCTCGCGGAATATCCGGACTGCGCCCCCCAGGTGCGCTACCTCCAGGAATTTGCCGGGTTTCCCGTGTACCGCCACACCCGCACCGAATACTTCCCCTCCGGGGAAGCTTTCTTTGAGCGCTTGCTGCCGGAACTGGAAAAGGCGGAAAAGTACATCTTCATGGAATTCTTCATCCTGCGCCAGGGAAAGATGCTGGACCCGGTGCTGGAGATTCTGGAACGGAAGGCCGGGGAAGGGCTGGATGTTCGCTTTATCTACGACGACCTGGGCTGCTTCATGACGGTGCCCAGCGACTTCCGGGAAACCCTGGAGCGGCGCGGGATCAAGTGTATGATCTTCAACCCCTTCAAGCCCATCTGGAGTTCCCAGCAGAACAACCGGGACCACCGGAAGATCGTCTCCGTTGACGGCAAGGTTGCCTTTACCGGCGGCATGAATCTCGCCGACGAGTACATCAACGCCTACGAACGTTACGGCCACTGGAAGGATACCGGGGTCATGCTGGAAGGGGAGGCCGCCTGGTCCATGACGCTGATCTTCCTCCATATGTGGAATTTGGAGAAGGAGCCGGTGGAGGATGTCGAGGCCCTGTACCCCTGGAAGCATGAAGCCTGTAGGGTTGAGTCCGACGGCTACGTGCTGCCCTACGCGGACAGCCCCCTGGACGGCGAAAATGTGGGGGAGCACGTTTACATACAGATCATCAACAAGGCCCGGGACTATGTCTACATCAACACCCCCTACCTCGTGGTGGACGACAACCTGATCTCCGCCCTCACCCTGGCGGCCAAGAGCGGCGTGGACGTGCGGATCATCACCCCCCACCGCTGGGACAAGTGGATGGTGCGGATCTGCTCCCGGTCCTACTACCGCCAACTGGTCCTGGCCGGGGTCAAGGTCTACGAGTACTCCGGCGGCTTCAACCACTCAAAGACCTTTGTCTCCGACGATCAGGTCGCCACGGTGGG
>JAISQV010000247.1 GCA_031273985.1 Spirochaetaceae bacterium
CGGAGCCGTATCACCACGGAAAGCTGGGGGTGCACGCAGGGAAAGTTCCGCGCAATGATCGTGTCAAAGGTGCCCACGATGGTAAGTTTGCCGGAATTTTCCTGGGCAAAATCACAAAAGGTAAAAATTTCGGCTTTCATATACTGTTTCCCCGGCCCGGTCCGCTTTACAGAGCCTCTTTGTCATGTTCCACAGTTTCGACCCCGCCGTCGTGGGCAGGGCGATCCTCCAAACCGCCGTGATAACTCACCACCCGGTTCCGGCCGGCCTTCTTGGCCTGGTACAGGGCCTTGTCCGCCCGGTCCACCAGTTTGCGTATGATTTCACTGCTGCTCAGGGAAAAATTGGCGCCCTCCGGGGGCGCGTCAAATTCTTCGAGGGTCGTCATGGTAACGCCAAAACTTGCCGTAATGTGGACCGGCCCCGATTCCAGTTCCAGCGGCGCGGAGGCCAGATTCTTTCGCACCCGCTCGCAGACAATGTGCCCCGTTTCAAGGTCCGTGCCCTGGAAGAAAAAGACAAATTCTTCCCCGCCGTAGCGGCCCATAAAGTCCATCTTCCGGAGATAGGCGGACATTACCTTTACCACGTGCCGGAGCGCCTCGTCGCCGGCCAGGTGGTCGTGGCGGTCGTTGAATAACTTGAAGTGGTCTATGTCCATGATCGCCAGGCAGCATATCCTATTCTGCGTGATCGCCGCCTGAAGCTCAATGGTGGCCCGCTCAATGAAGGATCTGCGGTTAAGCGCCCCCGTAAGGGCATCGTGGCCTGCCAGGTAGCGGAAGCGGGATTCGCTTTCCTGCAGGGCCTCCACCACGGAATCCCGCTGGCTGACTTCCTGCTGGAGATTCTCCGTCATGGAAAGCAGCTTTTCTTCCTTTTCCCGCAGCTCCTTCAGGGCCATGTCCAGTTGCTGCACCATGCGGTTGAAGGTATCGGAGAAGGCCCCCATGGAACGGCTTTGGGGGGTCATGTCCCCCTGCCTTACTATCTGGATCCGCCAAATGATGTGGCGCAGGTTGGACTGAAAGGCTTTCAGGTAGCCCGGCAGTATGCCCCGGGACTCGATGTTCTGCTCCAGCTCCCAGCTTGTATAGGATTTCATCACCTGGCGTATTTCCGCAAGTTCCCGGTGAATCTCCCGGAGCAGGGGAATGTCCGCCAGCGTATCGTCAAGTTCGGGGATCCTTGGCTGGTGCAGGAGTTCCCATATATGCCGCAGGGCGCGGTATTCTTCCGGGGCGGTGTCAGGGCCGGCGTCTTTCCGGGGAAGGTCTTTTTCTGAAGCGGCGGCATCTTTTACAAAGGCGTTCTCCACGCCATCCCTTTTTTCCATCTTCGAACCGGATATTCAGGAGACCTTTGCCTCAAAGCGGCAGGTCCGGGCGCCGGTGCACCAGCAGTCTATTTCCCGCACGGAGAAGCCCTTGCCGGTGAAACACTCCAGAATGCCCTGGATGAAGCCCTCGTCGTAGACACAGACAACCTCCCGGGTATCCGGCAGGCCGGAGCAATCCAAATCCTCGTCAACGGTAAAAATGAAGCGGCCATCCCCGCTGTCGGCGGATTCCACCCGGAAAATGCCTATCCCCAGTTCGTCAAAGGCGTTCTGTATACGGGCGGACAGCTCCCCCAGACTCTTTGCCCCCGCCAGGTAGCGCTCGAAGAAGGACTTCCCCGACAGCACCCCGGCCTCCCGGAACAGGTCATCGGCGGTTTCCGTCCCGTAATGCTGCTCCAGAATATCCCGCAGGGTAAACTGGAAGAGGCGGTACGCCTCAACCCGCATGGTGGGCCCCAGGTTAGGGCGGGACAGGGCCATGTCCGCACCTACGGTATCTTCCCAGACAAAACGATACTTCCGTTTAGCCATTTTGCACCCCCAGTTTTCAATGCTATCATATCTGCGGGAAAAGCAACAGCCTTCGCCTTGGAGGAGGGTGGAGGGTGAAAGGAGGAGGGAAGAGGGGCGCATCCCCGCTTTCAGCGGGGACCGGGCTATCGCTGCAATCTTTTGGCTGCGCCAAAAGGATTTCCGCTCTATCCCTTGCGCGGAGGAGGCTGCCGCTCCGGTCCCAGCGCTTCACGCTGTGGCCGCTCCGCACCCCTCCTATCAGCCCCTTCGGGTCTGGCAATTATAGGAAAAATCCAAGTGCCGCTATACAGCGGCACGGAATTGTCCCTTGCGCGGAGGAGGCTGCCGCTCCGGTCCCAGCGCTTCACGCTGTGGCCGCTCCGCACCCCTCCTATCAGCCCCTTTTGGTCTGGCAATTATAGGAAAAATCCATGCGCCGCTATACAGCAGCGCGGAATTGTCCCTTGCGCGGAGGAGGCTGCTTTGGGAGTTTTGCGAAGCAAAACTCCGGGGAGAGAGCACGGGGCGTTGCGGGGTGTCCCCGCACGGGGGTAGGCCGGGATCGCCGCCCGCTTGCGGGCGGAAGCCCGGCCGCAGGGGGCTCGGCCCCCTTCCTGCTTTTCTTCATCTTATTGCCTGTCAAACTTTGTCTTGACAAAAGGGTAAAATGCGGCGACAATATGGGCCAGTGGAGGAAATCAATATGGACAAGGATTATTTTGAGGTGCTGGGGAAGTACAACAAGGGCGCGAACAGCAAGATGAACGAGGTGATAAAGGGCCTCGCCGAGGCGGATTGGGACAAGCAGTTCGACGGGTTTTTTAAATCGATACACGAATTGTGTTCCCATATTTTTATCGGGGATTATGTTTCGGTGAGGCGGTTCAAATCGCTGAAGAATTTCAAGAGCCTTACGGATGAATATTTCAGCAAGGAGTACGATTTTCGGGAAACGATGTTCAAGAGCATCGGCGAATATGTGCAAATGAGGGCGGAGCTGGACGACATTATTGCTGCGTTTCTCAGTGAGATGGCGGCTGAGGATGTGAATAAGATAGTAACCTGGAACGGCCCCAACGGAAAAACCAACGAGAAGAGGCTGGGTATCTGCCTGTTGTCGCTTTTCAATCACGGGACGCATCACCGGGGGACTATTTCGGCGTACCTGGATATGCTGGGGAAGGACAACGACTACAGTAATTTGGCCCAGTATGGGTGAAGCGCCTGACAAAAAGGCGCTTATGCTGAGGCCCCGCTCCGAGGCTTCGGCATGGATTTAACTGCCGTCATAACCGGAAGCGTGGCAATCCTGTCAGTTTTTGTGGGATTGCCCGTGACGGTGCTGTCATTTATAAACAAGTACCGGGAAAATAAAAACAAGGCTGAGCTGGAAAAGATAAAATATCAAAAAGAAATCCTCGAGCTCGAGATAGAGAAGGAAACCGTACAGCTAAAGAGGCTGGAAGCGGAAAACAGAAAGTACGATGAGCTATTGAAGCTGGAAGGCCGCCCGGAATAGCCCCCGCCGCTCCTCCCTCCGGTTTGTATAAATTTGACTGATCCCGCCGGAGACATTATTTTGAAGACAGGAGGAGTTTATGGCAGCGACAACTCACGAGCCGCAGCGGGGTTTGACCTTTGACGATGTATGGGCGGCATTGATGGAACTGCGGGAAGAGCAAAGAGAGGGCTACCGGCAAATGAAGGAAGCCCGGGAAGAAATGGACCGGCAAATGCAGAAAGACCGGGAAGCCCGGGAAGAGGCGGACCGGCAAATGCGGGAGGCCCGGGAAGAGGCGGACCGGCGAATGCAGAAAGACCGGGAAGAGGCGGACCGGCGAATAGGCAGGCTGGGAAACCGGCTCGGCGATCTGATCGAGCATCTTACCGCCGCCAATCTCCTCGAAAAATTCCAGGACCTGGGTTATACGTTTACCCAGATATCCCAGAATATTAAAATCAAGAATCCGGACAAACGCATCCTCGCGGAAATTGATATGCTGCTGGAAAACGGCGACTACGCCATGGCGGTGGAGGTCAAATCCCGGTTAACCCTGATGGACGTGCAGGAACACATACGCCGTATGGAGACACTCCGGGCCCATGCCGATGCGCGCAATGATACCCGGAAGTATGTGAGCAGCGTGTCCGGGGCGCTGGTTGACGGGAATGCCCGGGATTTTGCGCTGAACAAGGGGATCTATGTGATAGAACACAGCGGTGATACGGTGCGGATCCGCGCCCCGCAAAAAGTACGGACCTGGTAAGACCCCCGGCGGAAAGCCCGGACGGGCCTGTTCCCGCCCCGCAGCCCGCCAACCCGCCCCGGAAACCGCTTTGAAAATTCTCGATTCCGGGTTATCCTCTCTTCATGGCAATCACCTTCTATTCCCTCGGCGCCGCCGGGGAGGTAACCGGCTCCAAACACGTCATTGAAGTGGAGGGGCAAAGCTTCCTCATTGACTGCGGGGCCTTTCAGGGCTCCAGGGCGGAAGCGGACCGGAAGAACCGCGACTTCGGGATTCCCGTGGACCGCATCACCGGGGCCGTGCTCACGCACGGCCACTACGATCACTGCGGGCTCCTTCCCCTGCTCGTCAAGCGCGGCTACGGAGGAAACATCTACGCCACCCCCGCCAGCCGGGACCTGGCCAGCCTCATCATGATGGATTCCGCCAAGATACAGGCCCGCGACGCCGAATATCTGCGCAAACAGGCCAAAAAGAAGGGCGAACAATTTGACTGGACCCCCCTCTACGGGGAGGAAGACGTGGTAAGCGCCGCCAACCAGATGGTGGGCCTCTCCTACAAGCGGCCCCTGTACATGGCCGAGGGCGTAAAACTCGAATTCTTTGACGCCGGGCACATCCTGGGCTCCGCCATGGCGCTGATCACCGTAACGCGGGACGGGAAAGAAACCCGCATACTCCTCTCCGGCGACCTGGGCCGGCCCGGAAAACCCATCATCCGGGACCCGGACCGCCATATCCCCGCGCCGGACTACGTGGTCCTGGAAAGCACCTACGGCGACCGGCTCCACGGCTCCGGGGACGACGCCATGCAAAAACTGGCCGGCATAGCCCGCCGCGCCGTGGAAACCAAGGGCCGGATCATCATCCCCGCCTTCGCCGTGGAGCGCACCCAGGAACTGGTCTATTACTTCCACCTCCTCGTGGACGAGGGCGTCATTCCTGAACTGCCCATCTACGTGGACTCTCCCATGGCGGCCAACGCCACCACGATATTCCAGGTACACCCCGAATGCTACGACGAAGAGATTCACGAAGCCTTCATGAAGCACCACAAAAACCCCTTCGGCTTCAACAGCCTCCACTTCACCACCAGCGTACAGGAATCCAAGGCCCTGAACGACCACCCCGGCCCGCTGATCATCATCTCCGCCGACGGAATGTGCGAAGCCGGCCGCATCCAGCACCACCTGATCCACAGCATCCAGGACCCCAACACCACCATTCTCTGCGTGGGTTACATGGCGGAAAACACCCTGGGCCGCCGCATACGCAACCGGGACGCGGAAGTAAAAATCCACGGCCAATGGTTCCGCCGCCGCGCCCAAGTGGAAGAAATCAACGCCTTCAGCGCCCACGCGGACTACGGGGAAGCCGGCGCCTGGCTCGACTCGCTGGACCGCTCCCGCCTCAAGAAAGTCCTCCTCGTCCACGGCGAACCCAAGGCGCAGACCGCCTTCAAGCGCTACCTTGAAGGCAAGGGCTACGGCGGCACAGAAATCGTCAAATACGGAAGCACCTACAACATGAATTAAGAGTTCTAAGAGGGGGCCGAGCCCCCTGCGCCCGGCCCAAGGTGCCGGGCTACCCCCAATGCGGGGGGCTATGCCCCCCCCACGCCCCCCCGCCCTCCCCCCCATAAAATAACGCCTCAGCAAGGAAGAAACGGAGAGGGTCGGGTTTGGTAAGAGGGGTGC
>JAISQV010000280.1 GCA_031273985.1 Spirochaetaceae bacterium
TACATCCCCTCCCCGCCGAATTTCGGCAGCAGGCTGGGGTGCAGATTGATGATACGCCCCGCGTAGACCCGGAGAATCTCCCCCGTCAGCACGGAAAGGTAGCCCGCCAGAATAATGAAGCCGATCCCCCCCTCCCGGGCGCGGGCAAGCACCCGGCCTGAAAGCTCCTCCCGCCGCTCCGTTCGGGGAAGCCCCCTGCCGGGCGCCTCCACCGCCGTGGCTATCCCCGCGGCCCCGGCCCGCGCCAGCGCCCCGGCGGAGGCATTATCGGAAACCACCAGGCTGATACGCCCCGGCCCCAGCCTCCCCGCCCGTTCCGCCTCGATCAGGGCCCCCAGATTCGTCCCCGCCCCGGAGACCATTACCATCACGGGAATGGGCGCGGCATACTCAGACAAAGCGCAGCCCCCCGGCAATCCCCGAGGCCCGCTCCACCCGGCCAATCTCCCAGGCGGGAAACCCCGCGTCCTCAAGCCGCTCCAGCGCCCGGCGGACATCCCCCGGCGCCAGGGCCAGCACAAAGCCTATCCCCATATTGAAGGTGGAAAAAAATTCCCGCCTCAGCCCCGCATCCTCCGCCAGCAAAGCCGCCCCCCGCTCCTGGGCGGCGGCCCCCGTAAGACCCGTAGATGCGGCGGCGGCGGCCAGCCGGGCAAAGAGGGGCGGCACCTTCCAGGAGCCCTCCCGGATCACCGCCTCAAAAACCGGCTCTCCGGCCCCGGAGGGGCCGAAAAGCCGGGGAACATTCTCGTAGAAACCGCCCCCCGTAATATGGGCCATGCCCCGAATAGCAAGCTCCCCCAGAAGCCCCAACACGGGCTTCACATAAAGCCGCGTGGGCTCCAGAAGAACCCGGCCCAGGGGCATACCCCCAAAATCCTCGTTCAAATCGGGCAGAAGCTTCCGGATCAGGCTGAACCCGTTGGAATGAGCCCCGGACGAAGCTATCCCCACCAGCGCGTCCCCCTCCCGGACGCCGCTCCCGTCCACAATACGCCGCCGCTCGACTATCCCCACGGCGAAACCCGCCAAATCGTACTTCCCCGCCTCGTAAAAACCGGGCATCTCCGCCGTCTCGCCCCCCAACAGAACGGCCCCCGTCTCCCGGCAGCCCAGCGCCACCCCCCGGACCAGCTCCGCGGCCACCCCGGCGTCCAGCTTCCCGCAGGCCAGATAATCCAGAAAGAACAAAGGCCGCGCCCCATGACAAAGCACATCGTTCACACACATCGCCACACAATCGATACCCACCGTATCGTACTTCCCCAGCGCGAAGGCAAGCTCCAGCTTCGTCCCCACGCCGTCCGTCCCGGAAACCAGCACCGGCTCCTCCATCCTTCCGGCCCCGGCGAACTCCCCCAGCGAAAACATCCCGGCAAAACTGCCCAACCCGTTAAGAACCGCCCCGTTCACCGTCCCCGCAGCCAGCTCCCGGTAACGCTCCACGGCCCTGCCGCCCTCCGCCGTATCGACCCCGGCTTCCCTGTAGTTCATAGGATCCTCCGGGAATCATTATAGAATAGTAGGTAGTAGCGCGTAAGGAGGAGAGGAGGGGGCCAGCCCCCCGCAACGCCCCCGGCCTTCTCCCGGAGTTTGCGCAAAGCGCAAACTCCCAAGCTGAAGCCGCAAGCGGCTTCAGCAGCGATGCATGACCCCGGAGCGCTTCGCGCCGCCCCGGCCTACCTTGTGCGCCGCGCCCCTGCCGGGGTACACTCCCGCCATGGGCGTTTTTTCCCTGGTACCGGAAAACTTTTTTTCACCTCTGGTCCGGGCAAACCGGGAACACTACGCGGCGCTTTTGGTACTCTACTACCGGCTTTTCCAGGAAAATACCCGGGGCCTTGAGCGGGAACTGGTGATCCGTGAATTCATGGGCTACTTTGCCCTGCACCGGGATGTCGCCGAGGAAGAGGGCGATGACGAAGCGTTTCCTCCCGGAGACGGGCCGGACCGGGACGCGCCGGAGCTTGACGGCCTCTTTTCCGGCGCAAGGGATTCTTCCGGCGGCGATTCCCCCGACAGTGATTCCTCCGGCGGGCGGGGAAGCCGCCGCCCCGATGAACGCGCGCTGGCGGCCCGTTTCCTGCGGCGGCTTGTCAGCGCGGGCTGGCTTGGGGAGGAAACGCTGGCGGACTTTACCAGGGTGATCAATATCACCGCGTGGGGCCGGCCCTTTCTGGAAGCCCTGGTCCGCGTGGACGAGGGCCTCAAGACCGAGTACGAAAGTCATGTGGTTAATGTGTATTCCTCCCTCTGCGGCGAAGCGGTAAAGGATAACGGGCACTTCATGGTGCTCAAGGCCCGGGAAGAGTCCCGCGCCCTTATCGACTCCCTCAAGGTTCTTTCCCAGAGCATCAAGGGCTACTACGACGAGCTGAACGCGGAGGCGATTCGGGAAAAGGCCGGGGAGGTTCTGCACCAGCACTACGATCTCTACGCGGGGGAAGTTCTTGATACGGCCTACAAGCGGCTCAAGACCTCGGATAATGTTTCCCGCTACCGGCAGAGCATATTCCGGCAGGTAACAAAACTGCTGCACGACGATGAATGGCTTGATGCCAGCGCCGCCAAATATATGAGGATCCTCCAGACAAGCCGGGCGGAGTGCCGGAAAAAACTGGAAGTCATGCTGGAAGAAACACGGGACGATCTCCGCGCTGTGGACCCGCTGGAGGATGAGATAGACCGGCGGAATGCCGATTATTCCCGTTCCAGCACGGAAATCATAAGGGCCTACATAGAGCCCGACAGTACCGTGGCGGGCAAACTGGGAACCTTGATAAAGGCCCTCCACGGGGGCGACGAGGAACTTGGGGAGCGCCTTGCCCACGGAATGTTCCGGTTACAGTTTCTGTCGCCTTCTTCCCTGGCTTTTCGCCGGTCGCGGGACGAGGGGGATTTCAGCGCCGACCCGCCGGCGGCGGATCTGGAGGCCCTGGCCCGCAGGGAGGATGCGTTTTTTGAGCGTATGCGCCGGCGGCTTTCCCTGAAGCGTATCGGCGCCTGGCTTGACGGGCAGGGCGGGACGGAAAGGATTCTGTCGCCGGAGCAGCTTGTCAGGGATCAGGATTCCTACATTCACTTTGTGTATGCCTTGCTCTACGGGGATTCGCGGAAAAGTTTCAGTTATTCCGTCGAGGAAGGCGATTCCCCCGGCGGGGAAGTAAAAGCTTCCGGCTATGCCGTTCCCGGTATCCGCTTTCGGAGGAAGCATGGATCCGGCGCTTGATGCCCTTGCCCGGATCAGGGACCTCTCGCAGGAGGATTTTGAGGTTTTCAGGGCCGCCCTTCGCACGCTTACTTCCAAAACATTTATTATCCGGGGCATAGAAAAAGAACAGGAACTCTACCACTTTACCGTCAGGAATGCGGCGCTCTTTGAGGCGTGGTTTGCCTGCATGGATGCGTCCATCGTGAGGGACGAGGGGCTGGGGGTCATCGCCTTCCAGGGACCGGGGAGCGCCCGGCTGCATTTTACCAGGGAGGAGATCTGCGCGGTTCTGGCGCTGCGCCTCCTCTATGAAGACAAAAAACTTGAGGTTTTCCTTACGGCCTTTCCCGTGGTTACGGTCATGGACTTTCAGCAGAAATACAACGCCATGACGGGGGAGGAAATCAAAAAGACCGCCCTTATCAATGTGCTGCGGAAGCTTTCCTCCGGTAAATTGATCGGCCTTGATTCCCAGGATTACGCCGATCCCGAGGGGCTGATCCAGCTCTACCCCAGCATAGCCCTGAGCCTGAGCCGGGACGCCCTGGATGCGGCCCTGGCTTTTCTGCGGGACCGGAATGCGTCCGGCGGCTCCGCCCCGGCGGAGGATGACGGGGAGGCGTCATGATAACCCTGGAGCGGATACGGCTTGTCAACTGGCATAATTTTGCCGACACGGTGATGGAGATAGGAAACCGCTGCCTCCTTGCGGGGGACAACGGCTCCGGCAAGTCAACCGTGATAGACGCCGTACAGTACGCTCTGGCGGCCAATCTGCGGATGGCAAGGTTCAATTCCGCCGCGGAGGAACGGAAGGGCGGCGGGCGGGACCTCATGGGTTACGTGCGCTGCAAGATAGGCAGCGATACTACCGAATACCTCCGGGGCAACACCGTGGCCCATGTGATGCTGGAATGGAGCTCCCCCGGCGGCGGTTTTACTTGCGGGGTCTGCGTCGAAGCCTGGCAGGACAACCACTACACGGAGCATTTTTGGACGGGCCCGGCCCTTTCCGTAGGGGCCCTGGCGGTGCGCTCCGACGCGGGGGAACCCCTGGGTTTCCGGCAGTTCAGGAATATGCTTGCCGAGCGGAAGGCCGATGTCTACGACGCGAAGCGGCTCTACACGAGGGACCTGACCAACCGCCTGGGGGTGTTCAAGCGGCAGCAGGACCTAAACCCCTACCTGGACGCGCTTACCCGTTCCATAGGTTTTAAGCC